>DASTDN010000413.1:0-6860 GCA_035710365.1 Streptomyces sp.
ACGCTCCGGGCGGCCGGTGAGAACCGGTGGCGGGCGGTCCGGTGACCGTGCGCGGGCGGGCGGCGGTTTGGGCTGCTCCGCGGGCCGCTGGTAGGCTGGGTCGCTGTGTCTCATGCCCTCTCAGCAGGAGGCACTCCTTCAAGAAATCACCGGCACGGGACCCCAGCGGCTCCGTGCCAGAACCTGTAGAGGCTCATTCGTGGCGAACATCAAGTCCCAGATCAAGCGGAACAAGACCAACGAGAAGGCCCGGCTGCGCAACAAGGCCGTCAAGTCGTCTCTGAAGACCGCGATCCGCAAGGCCCGTGAGGCCGCTGCCGCGGGTGACGTCGAGAAGGCCACCGAGGCTCAGCGCGCTGCCGCGCGTCTGCTCGACAAGGCCGTCTCGAAGGGCGTCATCCACAAGAACCAGGCCGCCAACAAGAAGTCGGCGCTTGCTTCCAAGGTCGCGTCCGTCAAGGGCTGAGTACCCCCTTTGATCTGACCGCCGGAAGGACCCAGAGCGGGCCCTCTCTCATCCGCTCCCGACCGGCACCCCGGAGACACACGCGGCCTGCGTTCGCCACGCGGGTGTGACTCCAGAAGCCTGACGCGAAAGCCCCTTCCCTGCTCTTCCCCGAGCGGACGGAGGGGTTTTTGTCGTTCCCCGCGCTCTCCTCTTCGTTCCTCTCCGCGGCCCGTCCCCCTCTGCCCTTCCCCCGCCGTCCCCCAGGCGCGTGAGGCTCCTCCGTGTGTGTCAGGCGCGGCCCCGGGAGCGGGCCGCCGCGGCGATCGTGACGACCGCCTTCTCCAGCGCGTACTCGGGGTCGTCGCCCCCGCCCTTCACGCCCGCGTCCGCGTCCGCGACCGCCCGCAGCGCGACCGACAGGCCGTCCGGTGTCCAGCCGCGGCTCTGCTGGCGCACCCGGTCGATCTTCCACGGCGGCATGCCGAGCTCCCGGGCCAGGTCAGCGGGCCTGCTGCTCCGCGCGGACGACAGCTTGCCGATCGCGCGCACGCCCTGCGCCAGCGCGCTGGTGATCAGCACCGGCGCGACCCCGGTCGACAGCGACCAGCGCAGCGCCTCCAGCGCCTCCGCCGTCCGGCCTTCCACCGCGCGGTCGGCGACGGTGAAGCTGGACGCCTCGGCCCGCCCCGTGTAGTACCGCCCGACGACGGCCTCGTCGATCGTGCCCTCCACGTCCGCGGCGAGCTGCGACACCGCCGACGCCAGCTCCCGCAGATCGCTGCCGATGGCGTCGACCAGCGTCTGGCAGGCCTCCGGTGTCGCCGAACGCCCCAGCGCCCGGAACTCGCCCCGCACGAACGCCAGTCTGTCCGCCGGCTTCGTCATCTTCGGGCAGGCGACCTCGCGCGCGCCCGCCTTGCGCGCGGCGTCCAGGAGGCTCTTGCCCTTGGCGCCGCCCGCGTGCAGCAGCACGAGCGTGATCTCCTCGGCGGGCGCCCCGAGATACGCCTTCACGTCCTTGACCGTGTCGGCCGCAAGATCCTGTGCGTTGCGCACGACCACGACCTTGCGCTCCGCGAAGAGCGAGGGACTGGTCAGCTCGGCGAGCGTGCCGGGCTGCAGTTGGTCCGGGGTCAGATCACGTACGTCCGTGTCGGCGTCGGCGGCCCTGGCGGCGGCCACCACCTCCTGCACGGCACGGTCGAGCAGGAGGTCCTCCTGGCCCACGGCGAGTGTCACCGGGGCGAGAGGGTCGTCATTCGCAGTCTTCCTGGCCATCCCGACAAGCATGGCACGCGCCACTGACAGCGCGTTCCGGTCCCGGTCCTCGACCGCCCGGCCGGGCTTTGTGACGGTGCGCGCGGCGTGCCTGCTCCGCCCGTCCGCCTCCGGCCGTCCCGGCACCTGCGCCGGGGACCGGCGGGGTCACGGCTTCTCGCGCCAGCCGTCCCACTCCCCCGCGAAGCCGTCGAGCTCCGCGGCGTCCAGCCGTTCCTCCTCGTCGCGCAGGACGACCAGCCACTGCGCGTCCTCGGCGTCGTCCTCCCCGGCCAGCGCGTCCCGGACGATCCGCGGTTCCTCGGCGAGCCCGAACCGCTCCCCGAGTGCCTCGGCCGCCTCCTGCGCGGCATCACGGTCGGGCAGCACCAGCACATGTCTCACGTCGCTCACGGCAGCCATTGTGCGGCACCGCCCGCGACACGAACCGCCGGCTCAGGCCATCAGCCGGGCTCGGCGGCCCGATGCGGCGCGGCGGTCGGGCCGCTGAAGGCCCTCCGCAGCTCCGGCACCCGGTCCAGCACGATCCCGAACCGCTCCCGGTACGCGGCCAGCACCTCCTCGTCCGTCTCCAGCTCCCGCTCCTTCCGATCGCCGTCGGGGGCCGTCTCCGTGAACTGGCGCCCGCTCAGCGTGATCCGCCCGCCGTCCTCCGTGACCCGCGAGCACACCAGCGACCGCGTGAAGTGCGACTCGGGGGAGGTGCTGTGCCACCACGCCCCCGCCACGAAGTCACCGAGGACCCGGGGCCTCAGCTCCAGCCGGTACTCGGGGCTGTCGTCCCGGCTCACCTCCAGGTCCGCGGCCGCCGCGTCGTGCCCACCCCGCACCCCTGCCGCGTCCGGCGCCGCCTCGGCGATCCTGAAGACGCCGCCGGGGTCCGGCTGTTCGCCCCGGTCGGCGAAAGCCAGCGGGTAGTGGCTGTGTGCCCCGAATCCGACGTCGGCCAGCCAGTCGCTCCCGTCCGCCGTCCGCACCCGCAGCGCGAGGTGGTCGTACGGGATTCCGAACCGCTCCCCGTCCACCCGCACCCGCCCCGCAAGCAACGTCACCCCGAAGCCGAGTGAGGTCAGCAACGCCCCGAACGCACCGTTGAGTTCGTAGCAGAACCCGCCCCGCCGCCCGGTGACCATCTTGTCCAGCAGGTGTTTCTCCTGGAGCAGGATCTCCTCCCCGAGGTGCACGGAGAGATTCTCGAAGGGCACGGTCTTCAGATGGCGCAGGTGCAGCTCACGCAGGGCGTCGGCGGTGGGCCCGGCCGGGTGGGCCGCTCCGAGACGCCGGAGGTAGGCATCGACCTGTTCGGGTGTCATTCCCTCAGTCTCGCGCCACCTCCAGTCGTCCGCCCTCGCGGCCCGTCACGGCCAGGGAACCGTCGCGGTCCGTCCGCAGCACCACCGCTCCCCCGGCCCGCAGCGCGGCCAGTGTGCCGGGGGCGGGGTGGCCGTAGGAGTTGTCCGCGCCGACCGAGATGAGCGCCAGCCTCGGGGCCGCCCTGCGTATCAGGTCCGGGTCCTGATGGGCCGAGCCGTGGTGGGCGACCTTCAGCACATCCACGCCCTCCAGTTCCGGGCCCGCCGGGGATTCGAGCAACTCCCGCTGGGCCGGCGGTTCGAGGTCCCCGAGGAACAGCATCCGGAGGCCGGCGATCCGGACGAGAAGGGTGACACTGGCGTCGTTCGCGCCGTCGGGGAGGCGGGCGGGGCTTCGGCCCGGCGAGCTCTGCGGCGCGGTGTGCGCGGGCGGCGGCCAGAGAACCTTCCAGGACAGGGCGCCGACGCGGCGTTCCAGTCCGGCGGCGGCCCGTGTGACGGGGACTCCCCGCCCGGCCGCCACCCTCCGGACGAACGCCGCCTGGTCCGCCGGCTCGGCGAACTCCGTCGTCTCCACGGCCCCGACCGACCGCCCCCGCAGTACGCCCGGCAGACCCGCGACGTGGTCGGCATGGAAGTGAGTGAGGACGACCATGGGGACCCGGGTGACCCCCAGCGACCGCAGGCACCGGTCGACGAGCACCGGGTCGGGGCCGGTGTCCACGACCACGCCGGCGCCCTCGCCCGCCGCGAGCACCATCGCGTCTCCCTGACCCACGTCGCACATCACCATCCGCCAGCCCGGCGGCGGCCAGCCCGTGACCACCCTGCTCAGCGGCTCCGGCCGCAGCACCACCAGGACGAGCAGCAGCACGCACGCCCCGCACCACCAGGGGTGCCCGAGCAGCCGACGGCCCGCGAACAGCGCGACGGCCGTGGCGGCGCCCAGCAGTGCCGCGCCGGTCCAGCCGCCGGGCCAGTCCACTCCCGCACCGGGCAACGCCGCCCCGGTGCGGGCCACCGTCGCCAGCCACTCGGCCGGCCAACTCGCGCACCACGCGATGCCCTTGGCCAGCGGCATCGCCAGCGGCGCCGTCCCCAGGGCGGCGAAGCCCAGCACGGTGGCCGGTGCGACGGCGAACTCCGCGAGCAGGTTGCACGGCACCGCCACCAGACTCACCCGTTCCGACAGGACGGCGACCACCGGCGCGCACAGTGCCTGCGCGGCCCCGGCCGCCGCCAGCGCCTCGGCCAGGCGCGGCGGCACCCCGCGTCTGCGCAGGCCCTCGCTCCAGCGGGGCGCGAGGGTGAGCAGGGCGCCGGTGGCCAGCACGGAGAGCAGGAAGCCGTAACTCCGGGCCAGCCACGGGTCGTACAGCACCAGCAGCAGGACGGCCGTCGCCAGCGCCGGGAGGAGGGACCGGCGGCGTCCGGTGGCGAGCGCCAGCAGCGCGACGGAACCGCAGGCCGCGGCCCGGAGCACACTCGGGTCCGGTCTGCAGACCACGACGAACCCGAGCGTGAGCGCCGCGCCGAGTACGGCCGTCTGCCGCAGGGAGATGCCGAGCCGGGGCGCGAGACCACGGCGCTCGGCGTGCTGGGCCAGGCCCGGTGGCCCGAGCAGCAGAGCGAGCAGAATCGTGAAGTTGGCACCCGAGACGGCGAGCAGGTGGGTGAGGTCGGTCTCCTTGAACGCCGTGTCCAGCTCCGGTGTGACCCGCGCGGTGTCCCCGACCACCAGGCCCGGCAGCAGCGCCCGCGCGTCGGCCGACAGCCCGTCGGTGGCCTGCCGCAGCCCGGCGCGCAGCCGGCCCGCGAACCGCTGCGGCCCCGACGGCTCCCTCACCACCTGCGGCGCCCCCAACGCCCGTACCTTCAGCACGGCGGCGATCCGGTCCCCGTCCTCCCTCGGCGGTGCGAGGCGGGCAGTGATCCGGAGCCGGGTCGTGGGCAGCAGCCCGAGCCAGGGCGAACCCGCCGGTGCGTCGCCCGCCCCCGGTGAACCGCCCCGTCGGCGCCCCCGCGCATCCGTGCCGCCGTCGCCCACGTCGACGATCACCAGCACCGGCGTCCGCGTCACCACCGTCGCCGTCCCGTCCGGCTCCCCGGCACGCGGTGCGTCGACACGGCGTACGTCGGCCTCGACCAGCACGGCGCTCGGCGCAACGCGAGGGCCGTCCGACCGGGGCCGGGTGAGGCGGGGATCGGCGGTGACCTCGACCTCGGCGGTGACGGTCGCATACCGCCGCGCCAGTTCCGGGACGGGGCCCCTCCGCAGATCAGCCCCGTGCAATCCCGCCGAGGCCGCCGACGCCGCGACAGCGAGCAGGAGCGCGGCCACCGCGGTGCGGGTCCAGGAGGAGGTACGCGGCGCGCGGGACGCGCCCGGGCCCTCGCAGGTGGGGCCGCCGCGCGGTGAGGCGTCGGTGGACGGCTCGTCACCGGGCGAGGCGCCGGGCTCCGGCCCTCGGGCACCGCGCGCCCGGCCCAGTAACAGCGCCGTCCCCACTGCCCCACAGAGGGCAGCCGTCCCCATGGCCCACCCGGGCGGTGCGGTCACCAGCAACGCCGCCGTGGCCCAGGCCGCGAGCGCGGGCGGTACCAGCCGCAGGTCCGGCGGTCCTTCCTGCCTGGGGCGAGCCGAGCCGAGCCGTTTCCCCGAGGCGGCGTGCACCGCACGGCGGGCGGCGGACCGGGAGCCACCCGGTGGAGCGAGGACGCCACTCATGGCCGTACGAGATCGCGCAGGTCGGCGAAGCGGCGCTCGCCGATGCCGGTGACCTCGCGCAGCTCGTCCACCGAGCGGAAACCACCGTGCTGGGTCCGGTAGTCCACAATGTGCTGGGCGAGGACGGGGCCGACACCCGGCAGGGTGTCCAGTTGGCCGACGGTGGCCGTGCTGAGCGACACGGGGGCCATCGGGGCCTGTCCCACCGTGCCGGACGCACCCGCCGCGCCGGGGACTCCCGGCGCCCCTGCCGAGCCGCCGCCCGGTCCGGCGCCCACGATCACCTGCTCCCCGTCCACGAGGAATCGCGCGCGGTTGAGGGAGTCGGTCTTCGTGCCGGGCCGTACGCCGCCCGCCGCCCGCAACGCGTCCGCGACCCGCGAGCCCGCCGGCAACCGGTGGATTCCGGGGTCGCGTACCTTGCCGGTGACGTCGACCACGATCTCGGCACCGGCCGTGGCCGTGCCCGCCGACGCCGTTCCTGCCGAGGCCGTGCCCGCCTGGGCGGCTGTCCCGGGTTCCTCCCTCCCGGGGTGCTCACGATCGCCGTAGGGCTCCGCCGCCCGTACCACCTCGGGCGCCTGCACGGTCTGCGTCCGGCCGGTCCAGAAGTGCTGCGCGGCCAGAGCCGCGGCGATGACGAGCAGTGCCGCGAGCGCCAGGACGCTCCGCCTCTCCACTCCGCACCGCGCCTGCAGCCAGACCGGCATCCGCTCCCGCAGCGCCGGCCCCACCCGCTCCCGCCAGGTCGGGCCGTCGGCGCGGGCATCGGAGCAGGTGGCGATGCGGGCTGCGGCGCCATCCCCCGCCGCACGGCGGCCGACCCGGGCCGACCCGCCCCCGCCTCCCACTCCGGCAGCCTCTGCCTCCGCCTCGCCCCCGCCACCCGCTCCGACAGCCCCGGCCTCCCTCTCACCCCCGCCCGCTCCGGAAGCCCCGGTCCCGGTCCCGGCTCCCGCACCGGCAGCCTCAGCCTCTTCCCTGTCGCCCCCTCCGACAGCCCCGGCCTCCCCCTCTACCCCGCCACCCGCTCCAGCAGCCCCGCTCCCGGTCCCGGCTCCCCTACCGGCGGCCTCCGCCTCGGTCTCACACC
>DASTDN010000414.1:0-5217 GCA_035710365.1 Streptomyces sp.
GAGACGAACAGCCGCCCGGGGCCTCCGTCGTCGCGCCGCAGCGAACCGGTGATCAGGACGTCCCCGTCCTCAGCGGTCTCGGTGATCTCGGTGATCGGCTGGACGAGCACGGGATGCGCGCTGACCTCGACGAACACGCCGTGCCCGGCACGGGCCAGCTCTGCCACGGCCGGGCCGAAACGCACCTGGTGGCGGAGGTTGCGGTACCAGTAGTCGCCGTCCAGCACCCCCGCGTCCTCGACCCAGTCGCCGGTCACCGTGGAATAGAACGGCACGGCAGGAGCCTGAGCCGTGACAGGCGCCAGCGCCTCCGCAAGGTCTTCGCGGATGTCCTCCACGTGCCGGGTGTGCGACGCGTAGTCCACCGCGATCCGCCGCACCCGCACCCCGTCACCGGACAGCACCTCCAACGCCTCGGCCAGGGCCTGCGTGTCACCCGCGACCACGACCGACGACGGCCCGTTGACCGCCGCGACGTCCACGCGGTCCGCCCACGGCTCCAGCCGCGCGCCTACGTCCTCGGCACTCAGCGCGACAGACGCCATGCCACCCCGCCCGGACAACCGCGCGGCGATGGCCCGGCTGCGCAGCGCGACCACGCGCGCCGCGTCCTCCAGTGACAGCGCACCCGCCACGTACGCGGCCGCGATCTCACCCTGGGAGTGACCGAGCACCGCATCCGGCCGGACGCCCACGGAGCCCCACACAGCGGCCAGGCCCACCATCACCGCGAAACTCGCTGGCTGCACCACATCCACCCGGTCCAGCAACCCCGGGTCCGCGTCACCCCGCAGCACGTCGACGAGTGACCAGTCCACCCACCGCTCCAGCGCGGCCGCGCACTCGGTCACCCGCTCGGCGAAGACCGGTGAGGCGTCCAGCAGTTCCCGCCCCATCCCCACCCACTGCGACCCCTGGCCGGGGAAGACCCACACCGTCCTGCCCGGCCCGCCGGAAGCGGCCACGCTGCCCGCCACCACACCGGCCGTGCTCTCTCCTCGGGCCAGTGCCCGCAGCCCGGTGAGTGCCTCCGTCTCCGAGCCGGCCACCACCACGGCACGCCGGGCGTGCCTCGCACGCGCGGAGACCAGCGCCCCGGCCACGCGCACCAGCGGCGCGCCCTCCGATTCCACGAAGGAGGCCAACCGCCCCGCCTGCCCGGCCAGGGACCCGGCGCTGCGCGCCGAGACCACCAACGGCACCACACCCGCGGACGGCACAGCAGACGACGCCTTCCCGGCGGACGACTCCGCCACCGCCGCCTCCTCCAGGATCAGATGCGCGTTCGTGCCGCTGACGCCGAACGACGAGACCCCGGCCCGGCGGGGACGGTCACCCCGCTCCCACTCCCGCGCCTCCGTCAGCAGCTCCACCGCACCCGCCGACCAGTCCACCTGCCGCGTCGGCTCGTCCACGTGCAGCGTCGGAGGCATCACGCCGTGCCGCAGCGCCTGCACCATCTTGATCACGCTGCCCACGCCCGCCGCCGCCTGCGTGTGACCGATGTTCGACTTCAGCGACCCCAGCCACAACGGCCGCCCGGGCTCACGCCCCTGCCCGTACGTCGCAAGCAGCGCCTGCGCCTCGATCGGGTCGCCCAGCACGGTGCCCGTGCCGTGGCCCTCCACGACGTCCACGTCGGACGGGGAGAGTCCTGCGGTGGCCAGCGCCCGGCGGATGACCCGCTGCTGCGACGGGCCGTTGGGCGCGGTCAGGCCGTTGGACGCGCCGTCCTGGTTCACCGCCGACCCACGGACGACGGCCAGCACCCGATGGCCGCGCTCCCGCGCCACCGACAGCCGCTCCAGGACGACCACACCGACGCCCTCGGCCCAGCCCGTGCCGTCGGCGGCGTCCGCGTACGCCTTGCACCGCCCGTCCTGGGCCAGGCCGCGCTGGCGGGAGAACTCCACGAAGGTGACCGGCGTCGACATCACCGTCACCCCACCGGCCAGCGCCATCGAGCACTCGCCCTGCCGCAGCGACTGCGCGGCCAGATGCATCGCCACCAGCGACGACGAACACGCCGTGTCGACGGTGACGGCCGGGCCCTCGAAGCCGAAGACGTACGACACCCGGCCCGACGCCACACTGGACGCCGTGCCCGTGCTGGCGAAGCCCTCCAGTTCCGGGTCGGCCACGCCCGTCCCGTAGCCCTGGGCGGCGACTCCGGCGAACACGCCCACGTCGGTGCCCTTCAGCGAGGCCGGGTCGACGCCGGTGCGTTCCAGGGCCTCCCACGACGTCTCCAGCAGCAGCCGCTGCTGCGGGTCCATCGCCAGCGCCTCACGCGGCGAGATACCGAAGAAACCCGCGTCGAACAGACCCGCCCCCCGCAGGAAACCGCCCTCACTCGTGTACGACGTACCGGCGCGGTCGGGGTCCGCGTCGAACAGGTCCTCCAGGTCCCAGCCGCGGTCGTCGGGGAAGGACGACATGCCGTCGCGGCCCTCGATCACCATGCGCCACAGGTCCTCGGGGCCGGTGACGCCGCCCGGCATCCGGCAGGCCATCCCCACGATCGCGATCGGCTCGTCCGGATCGGCGGCGACGGTCGTGGGTGCGTCGGGGGTGCCGGTGGCGATGTCGCCGAGTTCGTCGCGCAGGTGGCGGGCGATGGCCAGCGGGGTGGGGTAGTCGAAGACCAGGGTGGCGGAGAGTTTCAGGGCGGTCGCCTCACGCATCCGGTTGCGCAGCTCCACCGAGGTCAGCGAGTCGAACCCGGCGTCCTTGAACGCCATGTCGGGCCGCACGCCGTCCGGTCCGTCGTGCCCCAGCACGGCAGCGGCCTGTGTCCGGACCAGGTCCAGCAGCAGCGCCTCCTGTCCGGCCGCGTCCAGCCCCCTGAGCCGGCGGGCCAGGCCGCCGCCGGCCGCGGCGTCCGCCGCGCGGGCCAGGTGGCGGCCCGTACGCACCAGGCCGCGCAGCAGATGCGGGACCGTGCCGCCGGCCGAGGCCTGGGCGCGCAGGGCGCGCAGATCCAGTTTGACCGGCACCAGCAGCGACCGGCCGGAGGCGACCGCGGCGTCGAACAGTTCCATGCCCTCCGTCGGCGTGATCGCCAGTACGCCGCTGCGGTTCGCGCGCGCCTGGTCGACCCCGTCCAGGTGGGCGGTCATCCCGGCGGTCTGCTCCCACAGGCCCCACGCCAGCGACACGCCGAGCAGGCCTGCCGCCCGGCGACGGGCCATCAGCCCGTCCAGGCAGGCGTTCGCCGCCGCGTAGTTGCCCTGACCGGCGGATCCGAACACCCCGGATGCGGAGGAGAACACGACGAACGCCGCCAGGTCCAGGTCGCGGGTCAGCTCGTCGAGGTGCCGTACGGCGTCCACCTTCGGTGTGAAGACCCGTGCCAGGCGCTCCGTCGTCAGGGCCCCGATCACGCCGTCGTCCAGCACACCGGCCGTATGCACGACTCCGGTCAGGGGGTGCTCCTCGGGCACCGACTCCAGCAGCGTCTCCACCTGGGCCCGGTCGGACACGTCGCACGCCACCACCGACACCGCCGCGCCCAGCCCGGTCAGCTCACCCACCAGGTCCGAGACGCCCTCGGCGTCCGGGCCGCGCCTGCTCGCCAGCAGGAGGTGACGTACGCCGTGCCGCGTGACCAGGTGCCGGGCCACCAGCCCGCCCAGCGACCCGGTGCCACCCGTCACCAGCACCGTCCCCTCCGGCCGGAACGCCACCGGCAGGCCGGGGACGTGACCGCGAGCGCGGGCGAGCCGGGGCACCAGGAGGGACGTCCCGCGCACGGCGAGCTGGGGTTCCCCGTCGGCCAGCGCCGCGCCCAGCACCGACGCCGTAGCACCGCCCCCGGCCGTGGGATCGGTGTCCAGCAGAACGATCCGGCCCGGGTTCTCCGCCTGCGCCGCACGCACCAGACCCCACACCGCCGACCCCGCCGGATCCGACACCGCGCCCTCACCACCGGCAGGCACCGCACCCCGCGTCACCACCACCAGCCGCGACTCCTCCAGCCCCACCCCCACCAGCCACGCCTGCACCACACCCAGCACCCGCGCAGCCAGCACCAGAACCGAGTCCCCACCACCCCCACCGACCGCCTCCAGCACCACCACCCCCGGCACCACACCACCCACCAGCGCATCCACATCCCCCGCGGACTCCACCGCCACCCACGACAGCGGAGCCCCGGAGTCCCGCACCGGCGCGGACAGCTCCGTCCACTCCACGCCGAACAAGGAGTCGGACCCGTGCGACGGGGGGTGGTTCCCGGGTGCTGCCGCGGCGTCCAGTTGGTCGGCGGACACCGGCAGGGACACCAGTGAGTCCATCGTCAGGACCGTGTCGCCGGTCTCGTCGGCGGCGTGGAAGGACAGCGCGTCCGGGCCGCTCGGCGCGATGCGGACCCGTAGCGCCGAGGCGCCCGAGGCGTGCAGGACCAGGCCGTTCCACGCGAAGGGCAGGACCCTGCGGTCGTCGTCGGGGTTGGCGAAGGCGTTCGTGTGGAGGGCGGCGTCCAGCAGCGCCGGGTGGATGCCGAACGTGTCGGCCGTCTCCCGTTGCTCTCCTGGCAGGGCGGCCTCCGCGAAGACCTCGTCCCCGCGCCGCCACACGGCCCGCAGGCCCTGGAACGCCGGGCCGTAGGCGTAGCCGCGCTCGGCCAGGCCCGCGTAGAAGTCGTCGACGCCGACCGGCTCCGCGCCGGGCGGCGGCCAGGCGGCGAAGTCGAAGTCGACGGGGGCCGCCTGAGCCTCGTCCGACAGGACGCCGGTCGCGTGCCGCGTCCAGCCGCCCTCCTCACCGTCCCCGGCGGCGTCCTCGCGCAGCGAGTACACGTCCACCGTGCGGGAGCCGTTCTCCCCCGGCCCGCCCACCGCGACCTGGAGCCGTACACCCCCCTGCTCGGGCAGCACCAACGGCGCCTCGATCACCAGCTCTTCCAGCACACCGCAACCGAACTCGTCACCCGCCCGAACCGCGACGTCCACGTACACCGTCCCCGGCACGACCACCACACCACCGATCGCGTGATCGGCCAGCCACGGATGCGACCGCAGCGACAACCGCGACGTGAACACCAGCCCGTCTGACCGCGGCAACCGCACCACCGCACCCAGCAGCGGATGGTCGGCGCCGGTCAGTCCCAGCGACGTGGCGTCCGTCGCCGAGTCGGCCATCCGGAGCCAGTAGTGCCGGTGGTCGAAGGCGTAGGTCGGCAGGTCCACCCGGGCGGCTGCCGCCCCGGCGGGCAGT
>DASTDN010000415.1:0-37261 GCA_035710365.1 Streptomyces sp.
CAGGGCGTCACCGCCTTCCTCGTGGACCGCCGCGCCGACGGCCTCACCGTCGGCGAACGCACCCCGAAGATGGGCATCCGCGCCACCTCCACCTGCGAGGTGCGGCTCAGCGGGGTCCGCGTGCCGCGCCGGGGCGTCCTCGGCGCCGTCGGCCGCGGCGACGTCGTCGCCGTACAGACCCTCGACATCGGCAAACTCGGCATCGCCGCCCAGCTCGTCGGCCTCGCCGACGGCGCACTCGCCGCGGCCGTCGCCCACGCCCGCCACCGCTCCCAGTTCGGCCACCCCATCGGCGCCTACCAGGGCGTACGCTTCCCGCTCGCCCGCGTCAGCGCCGAACTGGAAGCCGCCCGGGTCCAGTTGTACAACGCCACCCGGCTCGCCGAACACGGCGTGCACACCGGCGAGCTCACCCGCGCCGCGGCCGTCGCGAAATACCTCGCCTCCGAAGTCGCCGAAGCCAGCGCCTCCCTGGCCGTCGAGGTCCTCGGCGGACTCGGCTTCGCCGAAGCCGGGGGAGTGGAGAAGCTCTACCGCGACGCCAAGGTGGGCAAGATCTACGAAGGCACCAGCAACATGCAGTTCCGCGCCATCTCGGCACACCTGCTGCGCGGAGTGACCGAACACGCCGGACAGCCACCCGGCCTGCGCGACGCCGGCCCCGCCGGACCCGAGGGGTGAGCCGCGTGCGCCTGTTCTGCCTCCCCTACGCCGGCGGCTCCGGCCTGCGCGTCTACCACCAGTGGCAGGGCCTGCTGCCCGACGACGTCGACGTCCGGCCGCTCGAACTGCCCGGCCGCGGCAGCCGCATGTCCGAGTCGCTGTGCACATCCGCCGACGCCCTCGTCGACGACCTCGTGCCCACCGTGCTCTCCGCCCTCGACCCCGGCCCCTACGCGCTCTTCGGGCACAGCATGGGCGGCCTGCTCGCCTTCGAACTGGCCCGCCGCCTCGAACACGTCCACCGCCGGCCCCCCGCCCACCTGCTGGTCTCCGCGTACGCGTCCCCCGACCTGCCGGGCGAACCCGACCGCGACCACCTCCTGCCCGACCCCGAGTTCCGCGCCCGGCTGCGCGACCTCGTCGGCACCCCGCAGGAGATCCTCGACAACGACGACCTCATGGAGATCCTCACACCGGTGCTGCGCGCCGACTTCACGGTCACCGGCACCTACCGCCTCACCTCCCCGTGGCTCACCCTGAGCTGCCCCCTGACGGTCTTCGGAGGTCTGGACGACCCCGAAGCACCCCCGCACACCCTGCGCGCCTGGCAGCACCGCACCACCGGAGCCTTCCGGCTCCGCCTGCTGCCCGGCGACCACTTCTTCGTCAACACCGAACGCGCTCTGCTCACCGAGGCGGTCCACACCGCCCTGGTGGCGGACGAGGCGGACGTCGAACGACGCCGCGGAAGGAGGGCCTGATGCGCCCCTGGCTCTACAACACCCTGTACCGGATGGGCATCGCCCCCTGGGACAACGGTGTACGCCCCCACCTCGTCGACCTCGTGGAGAACGGGCGCGTCAAGCCCGAGAACGGCAACCGCGTCCTCGACCTCGGCTGCGGCACCGGTTCCGAGTCCGTCTACATGGCCCGCCAGGGCTTCGACGTCGTCGGCGTCGACTACTCCCAGGTCGCCCTGCAGCGGGCCCGCGAACGCGCCGCGAAGCAGACCGCCCGGGGCCGCAGCCGCTTCGAGCACGGCGACATCAGCACCTACCCGCTGACCGGCGTCGACGGCACCTTCGACGTGATCCTCGACTTCGGCGCCCTCGACGACATGACGGGCGAACCCCGCAAGGGCATGGCCCGGCTCATCCACCGCTACGCCCACCCCGGCACCGTGTTCGTCCTGTGGTGCTTCTACGCCCGCAAGGAGGACGTGCCCCGCTTCAAGTT
Source organism: Streptomyces sp. (assembly GCA_035710365.1). GTDB lineage: Bacteria > Actinomycetota > Actinomycetes > Streptomycetales > Streptomycetaceae > Streptomyces. The sequence continues at coordinate 1,900 of DASTDN010000415.1, forward strand.
CGCCGGTGTCTCCCAGATGCACAGCATGCTGGAACCCGGCGAGGAGCAGCGGCTGTTCGGCGACGAGTGGCACATCGAGCGCCTCGACTCCCCGGAGCACACCGCGTGCTTCGTGATGACCAAGAAGTGACCCGGGGATGACGGACCTGGCCAGGCCGGCCCCGCCGGCCGATCCACGCGAGCGCACGCTGACCCTGATCGTGGTCTGCTCGGCGCTGTTCCTGTCGCTCCTCGACAGCACGGTCGTCGTCCTCGCCCTGCCGACCGTCGGCCGGGACCTGGGCACCGACCTGACCGGCCTGCAATGGGTCGTCGAGGGGTACGTGTGCGCGTACGCGGCGCTGCTGCTGACCGGCGGCTACCTCGGCGACCGGTTCGGCCGGCGGCGGGTCTTCCTCGCCGGCATGGGCCTGTTCACCGCGGGCTCCCTGCTGTGCGCGGCGGCCGGGTCGGTGGAGGTCCTGGCCGCCGGGCGGGCCGTGCAGGGCATCGGGGCCGCGGCCATCACCCCGCAGACCCTGGCCCTGCTCAGCCAGGCCTTCCCCGGCGAGGGCGAGCGCGCCAAGGCGTTCAGCACCTGGTCCGCGGTGTCCGGGCTCGCGCTGGTCCTCGGCCCGGTGGCGGGCGGTTCGTTCGCCGAGGCCTTCGGCTGGCGCAGCGTGTTCCTGCTCAACGTGCCGGTGGGGCTGTTCGCCCTGACCGCCGGCCGGCGCCTGCCCGCCCCGCTGCCCGGTCCGAGCCGCCCGCTCGACCGGCTGGGCCACGTCCTCATCGTGACCTGCCTGGCCTCGGCCACGTACGGCCTGGTGGAGGGGCCGCGCGCCGGCTGGTCGGCGCCGGACGTGGTCACCGCGCTGGCCCTCGCCGCCGCCGCGGCCCTCGCCCTGCTCGTCCGGGAGCGCCGCACCGCGCATCCGGCGCTGCGACTGGACTTCTTCCGCATCCCCGTCTTCTCCGGCGCCACCGGGGTGATGTTCCTGATGGCCGTCGCCCTCAACGCCGCGTACCTGGTGCTCAGCCTTCTCCTCCAGGTCCTCGACGGGGTCTCGCCCGCCGACTCCGGTACGCGGCTGCTGCCCACCATGACGGCCATCGTGATCGGCGCCTTCCTCGCCGGGCGTGCCGGGCGGCACCTGAGACCGTGGCAGATCGTCGCCGGAGGCACGGCCCTCGCCGGCGCGGCCCTGCTGTTCATCGCCTGCCTCGCGGGCGACCACTCGTACGCGGCGTGGTGGCCCGGGGCGGCCCTCATGGGCCTGGGCATGGGACTGGTGATGTCCCCCAACAACGGGCTGATGATCAGCGGCGTCCGCCCGGAGGACACCGGCCAGGCGGCCGCCATGGGCGGCGCCCTCCAGCAGGTCGGCGCGATGCTCGGCATCGCCTCCCTCGGCGCGGTCCTCGGACCGTCCGCGCTGGACGGCCACGCCCTGACCGCGACCGCCGGCCTGGGCACGGGCCTGCGCCACGGCCTGTTCCTGGCCGGGCTGTCCTGCCTGCTGGCGACCACGGTGACGGTCCTGCTCAGCCGCCCCCGCCGCGTCCCCGCCGCGCCGCCCGCGGGGCGCACCGGGGGAGTCCCGGGGGACTACGGCTGATCGGTGTAGACGCGGGTGACGCGCCCGCCGATCCGGACGACCAGCTCGTTGGAGATGGTGCCGAGCCGCCGCACCCACTCCGCCAGGGTCGGCTCCCCGTCCAGTCCCGCCCCGAACAGCACCACCTCGTCGCCGGCCGCCGCCGGGGTGTCACCCAGGTCCAGCACGAACTGGTCCATGCACACCCGGCCGGCGATCCGGTGGCGGGCCCCCGCCACCCACACCGCCGCCGAGTTGCCCGCCGCCCGCGGCACCCCGTCGGCGTACCCCAGCGGCACCAGCCCCAGCCGCCCGCCCCGCGGGGTGCGGTACTCGTGGCCGTACGACACGCCCTGTCCGGCGGGCACCCGCTTGACCTGGGCCAGGCGGGCCCGCAGGGACATCGCGGGGCGCAGGTCCGCGTCGGTCAGCGGCTCGTCGGGCCACAGCCCGTACACCGCGATGCCCGGCCGCACCAGGTCGAAGGCGGCCTCGGGCAGCGCCAGGGCGGCCGCCGAGTTCGCCAGGTGACGTACCGCGCCCCGCACCCCGGCCCGCTCGGCGAACTCGGTGAGCTGCCGGAACAGGTCGAGCTGGGCGAGACAGCGCGGATCGCGCGGATCGTCCGCGGACCCCAGGTGGGACCAGAGCCCGGCCACCTCCAGCGTGCCGTCCGCCACGCCCTTGAGCGCCGCCTCGACCAGCGCGGGCCACTCGGCGGGCGGACAGCCGCCGCGCCCGAGACCGGTGTCGGCCTTGAGGTGCACCCGCGCGGGCCGGCCCGCGCGCGCCGCCGCCCGCCCGATCTCCGCCAGCAGGGCCGCGTCGCCCGCGGACAGGTCGACGCGGTGGGCGATCGCGGTGGCCCAGGCGGCGCCGGGGCCGTTGAGCCAGCTGAGGACGGGCGCGCCGATCCCCGCGGCGCGCAGCCGCAGCGCCTCGTCGATGGTGGCCGTGCCGAGCCAGGTGGCTCCTGCGGCGAGGGCGGCCCGCGCGACCGGCACGGCGCCGTGCCCGTAGCCGTCGGCCTTGACCACGGCCATCACCTCGGCCCGCCCCGCGCACCCGCGCAGCAGGCGGACGTTGTGGCGGACGGCGGCGAGGCTGATGCGGGCCAGGGCTGCTGGTTCATCGCTCACGCGGGACAACCGTAGGGCGCGGTGCCGGGGGCGGGCAGACCCGTCCGTGCGGCCGGTCGCCCTGCCCGATCGGGGTGTCCGGGCGGACTCCGGCCGGGGCGGCGAAGCGCTTCCACGGCCCCGGCACGGGCCCGGACGGCTTCCCCGGACGCGTCGCCCGTCACCGGTCCCCCGACGGTGTGCCTCTGCGTCACCGGCACCAGTTCGTCCACGACCGTGCGGTCGAGAACACGTGCGCCCCCGTGCTGCCCGCCCGGTCTCCGGGGACGGGCCCTCACGCCCGCACCGCGGATTGCAACGTTGCAACGGGGTGGTGCAAGATCCCTGGCCCCCGGCGGCGCAGCGTGCGAGGATGACGGCCGTGAGGAGCCGTCTGAAGGATGTCGCCGCGGTGGCGGGCGTGTCGGTGCGTACGGTGTCCAACGTCGTCAGCGGCTCGGCGGCCGTGGCGGAGGAGACCCGGGCCCGTGTCCAGGCGGTCCTCGACGAACTGGGCTACCGCCCCAACCTCGCCGCCCGCAACCTCCGCGCGGGCCGCACCGGCCTCATCGGACTGGCCGTTCCCGAACTGCACTCGCTGTACTTCTCCGAACTCGCCGGCCACTTCGTCGACGCCGCGCAGCGGCAGTCGTGGACCGTCGTCATCGACCAGACCTTCGGCGACCCCGAGGCCGAGCGCAGACTGCTGGAGGACGGGGGCGGCCGCCTGGTCGACGGCCTCGTCATCAGCCCGTGGTCGGTCAGCCCGGAGGAACTGGCCCTGCACGCCCGGGAGGTGCCCGTGGTCCTGCTGGGGGAACAGGACCCGAACGGCGCCGCCGACCGGGTGGCCGTGGACAACGTCCTCGCCGCCGACCAGGCCACCACCCACCTGGTGGGGACCGGCTGCCGGCGGATCGCCGCGCTCGGCCTCCAGCCCCACCTGCACAACGGCACGGCCCGCCGGCGCCTGGAGGGCTACCGCAACGCCCTGCGCCGCGCGGGCCTGACCCCCGATCCCGCCCTGGAGCAGGCCGTCACCACCCTGCACCGGCGGGACGGCGCGGAGGCGACGACCGCCCTGCTCGACTCCGGCGCGCGCCCGGACGCCGTGTTCGCGTTCAGCGACGAACTCGCCCTGGGCGCCCTGCACGTGGCGTGGCAGCGGGGCCTGCGCGTCCCCGACGACCTCGCCGTGGTCGGCTTCGACGACGTCGAGGGCTCCCGCTACTCCAACCCGCCCCTGACGACCGTCGTCCCCGACAAGCGGCAGATCGCCGAACGGGCCCTGCGCTGCCTCACCGACCGCATCGGCCGACCCGCCTTTGACGCGCCCGCCCTCGACGTCGTCGTACCGCACCGCCTGGAGATCCGCGGCAGCACCCGGCGCGCGGCTACGGCCTGACGGCCGCTCCCACCTCCACCGCCAGGTCGTTGTCGACGGTGTAGTACGGACGCACCCGGACACCGTCCACCACGGCCGCCGGGTGGACGACCACCTCCTTGCGGTCGGCCACGTCGTCCAGCAGCCGCGCGACCCGCACCCGTGCAGCGTCCCCGGCCCGCACGAACACGTCCCAGACGGCTCCGCCGCCCGGGCTGCCGGAGGCCAGCTCCCCGTAGTCCACGGTGAAGGAGAACCGCCGCCCGTCGCTCCCGACCCGCGCCCGCACCTCCCGCTCCGGGCGCGTCGCGTCACGGCGGCGCAGCACCACGGTGACGTCGTCCCGCCCGGCGGGCGACGCGCCGTGCAGCCGCGCCCCGACCCTCATCGACCGGTCCGCCGTGCCGATCGCCTCGACCTCCGCGTGGGCGGTCCGCAGCCAGGCCCGCAGCGCGAGGAAGCCGTCCACGGTGGTGTACGGCACCCGCACCGCGACCGGTGACGGCCAGTCACGGGTGTACCCGTCGACGAGGGCCCGCTGGTCGCGCAGGCCGGGCCGCAGCCGCAGCGGCGGGGCGGCGGTCCCGGTGAGCAGGTACACGTCCCACCGGCCCTCGGCGAGCGCGGGCCGTGCGCCGAGGACACCGCGCAGCGCGCCCCCGGGCTCCGGCGCCAGCCCGACGGGGATTTCGGCCGCCGCGGGCCGTCCCTTCGCGGGCCGCAGCCGCAGCAGCAACCGGGGCGCATCCCCCGCCACGGCCGCCGGCGGGGTGCGCAGGACGAACACCGTGCGGCCGTCCGCGTCGATCGTGCAGTCCGCGCGGGGCGCCGCACCGGTGACGGGGGCGGCACCGGGCGTGGCCTCGGGCGTGCTGTCCGGCGTCTCGCTCATCGCCGCCCCCTCCGCAGCGTGCGCAGCGCGCCTCGCGCCGCGCCGTGGGCGGCGTCCCGCGCCCCGTACGCCCGCTGCACCAGGGCACCGCCCTGCCCGGGCGTCTCAGGCCGCCGCCCGGTCCGCCGCGCGGACACCGCCGCCCCGATGAGCCGCTCGGCGCGCTCCAGCACCGGCCCGGGAGCGAACCGCGCCGCGTTCCGCACGGCCGCGCGCCCCATCCGCCGGCGCCGCTCGTCGTCGCGTACGAGCTCCAGCAGCGCGCCGGCCAGCGCGTCACGGTCACCGGCCGGCACCAGCCGGCCGTCCACGCCGTCCTCGACGATCTCGCCGGGGCCGTGGGGGCAGTCGGTGCTCACCATCGGCAGCCCGCAGCGCATCGCCTCCACGAGGGTCATGCCGAACGGCTCGAAGTCCGAGGCGGCGGCCCCGATCGAGCCCTTCACCCACTCCGCCTCCATGGGGGCGGCGGCGCCCATCAGGAAGACGTGGTCGCACAGCCCGAGACGCTGCACGAGCCGCCGCAGCCGCTCGTGCTCCTCGCCCTTGCCGTAGATCCGCAGCCGCCAGTCCGGGCGCTCCGCCACCACTCGCGCGAACGCCTCGACGAGCAGGTCGTAGCGTTTGACCGGGACGAGCCGGCCCGCCGCGATCACCACCTTCGCGCCGCCGTCGGCGACCGGCAGCACCGGGTCGGGAACACTGTTGGGCAGGGCCTCCACCCGCACGCCGGGCAGCCGCATCTTGCGGCGGTAGGCGGCGGCGTCCCGCTCGGTGACCGTGGTCAGCACGTCCAGCCCGCGGTACGCCCGGCGCAGGGCGGTGCGCAGCCGGGGCGGATGGTTGTCGAGCGTGAGGTGCTCCTGCCCGACGCGGGCGACCCGCCCGGGTGCCTGGAGCGCCAGGTGGACGTTCAGGCCCGGCCGGGTGCCGATCACCACGTCCGCACCGGTGGACGCCAGACACGCGGCGATCCGCTCGTCGGTCAGCTCGCTGTACTGCCGGTACCGGTACTCGCCCGCCGGGAACACCCGCGCGGGCCGCCGATGCAGCGGATGCTCCTTCTCGTGCCGCAGGTCCACCAGCGGCCGCAGGGACACCCTCGGGTCCAGGGCGAACGCCGGGTCCTCCCGGTGCCGCAGTACGGAGACGATCTCCACGTCGTGCCGCCCGGCCAGCGCCGCTGCCAGGTTGAACGTGGTGGTGATCGTGCCCCCGATCCCGTAGGCGTTGTGCAGCAGAAAAGAGATCTTCATGGTGACCTGGACCCGCCCGACTGCCCGTCAGTTGCCCCCTGTTACCGCTTTGTGGCGGGGCCGGGGCCGGGGCCGGGGCCGGGCGAGTGGCGAGGGCGCTGCGGGGGCCTGACGGGACGCCGGAGGGGAAGTACCGGGTGCGGCGGCCCGGTGCGTTCCGCCCGCCCACTGGAGGCGGCCCGCGGCGGCGCCGGGGCGGATTCGTCAGGAGACGGAGCACGGGCCCCGCGCCCCCGGACGACGGATGCGGTGCGGCTCCCGCCGCGGGAGCCGCCCCGCACCCCGTCCCTCTGCGAGCGGCAAGTGGCGCCCGGCACGCGGGACTCCGTGGACCGCCGGGACACAGCACCTCCCCGGACCGGCTTCCCGCGCCGCACCGAGGTCAGATGCGCCCGCCGGTGAGCCGGGTGATCGGCCCGTGCGCGTGGCGCGCGGAGAGGCGTCCGACGGCGTACGAGGCGGCACTCACGGCGGTGAGGCCGACACCGACACCGGCGGCCACCATTTTCCGCTGGGCGACGACGGTCCAGGCGGTCCGTGCCGTGGAGGCCACCTGACCCGAGGCCGTGCCGAGCGCCTTGCGCCCCGCCTCCACGCCCTTGCCCGCGGTCCGCGCGGCACCCGACACCGCGCCGGACACGGCGGCGGAGGCGGTACCGGCCGCGCGAGCGGCGCCGCTCCCGGCGGCCGACGCCGCCTCACCGGCGGTGCCGACGGCGCCCTTCGACGCCCCCTTGGCGGTCCCGGCGGCGTCACTGGCGGAGCGTGAGGCGGTCGCGCCCGCCTCGCCCGTGCCGCGCCGCGTCCTGGACTGCGCCGATGCGGTGGTCTTCTGCTGATTCGTTCGCTTGTTCTCTTCAGTCATGGGGGACCGGTTTGCCCTTGACGGCCGACGCAAACGTGAGGCCTCGTCACTCGGGTGCGGCGCCGGTGCGGACGCGGCCGCGGGCGAGGCCGCCGGTGCGCCGCCGTGCCGCGCCCGCCCGCCCCTCCACCGCAGCTCCGGACCCGCCTCGGCCACAGCTCCGGAGCGCACCCCCGCCCTTTCAAACGCCTGTACCGGTGAGGATCACGTGAGGGGATCGTCACAGTGTTCGCGCGGCCGGTGGTTCGGCGGTCAACCAACATGATCACCTGGGCGTTTGTGCGCCGGTTGGCTCCGACTTGGGCGGACCGTGTGGAGATGTGGCCGGACGCCGGACAGGCGGGCGCGGCCAGGGATTGATCTGGCCGCGACAAGTCGTGACTCTTCTCGTCAGCCTCCCCACGGCACCGTGCCGGAGGCCAATCCCCCCACAGCACGAGGAGACCCCTCTTCATGACGACGCATCACAGGCGGGTCGGCACACGGAAGCTCACGACCGCGATACTCGCGGTGACCGCCACGACCGCGACGGCCCTCGTCGGCGCCGCGCAGGCCCAGGCCGACGCACCCGCCCAGGGCACGGTGTACGGCCTGGGCGCCGAAGGAGCCGTCGCCGGCAGCTACATCGTGGTCCTCGACGAGGAGACCACGTCCGGCGAACAGAAGGACCTGGCCCGGCAGTACGGCGGCAGGCTCAGCCGGTCCTACGGCGCGGCCGTCGAAGGCTTCGCCGCGAACGGCCTCACCGCCACCGAGGCCAAGCGGCTCGCGGCCGACCCCGCCGTCGGCACCGTGGTCGCCAACCGCACCCTCCACACCACGGCCACCCAGGACGACCCGCCCTCCTGGGGCCTGGACCGCATCGACCAGGCGGACACGGCCGGCGACGGCGCGTACACCTACCCGGACACGGCCGGCGAGGGCGTCACCGCGTACGTCATCGACACCGGCGTCCGCATCACCCACCAGGACTTCGAGGGCCGCGCCACCCACGGCTTCGACGCCGTCGACAACGACGACAGCGCCGACGACGGCAACGGGCACGGCACGCACGTCGCCGCCACCATCGCCGGCGCCGCGCACGGAGTCGCCAAGAAGGCGGCCGTCGTCGCCGTCCGGGTCCTGGACGACAGCGGCTCCGGCACCACCGAGCAGGTCATCGCCGGCATCGACTGTGTCACCCAGAACCACAAGGGTCCCTCCGTGGCCAACATGAGCCTGGGAGGCGGGGCCGACCCGGCCCTGGACGCGGCCGTCACCAAGGCCGTCGCCTCCGGGGTGACCTTCGCCGTCGCGGCGGGCAACGAGTCCGCCGACGCCGGCCAGAGCTCGCCCGCCCGGGTGCCGGAGGCCATCACCGTCGCCTCCAGCACCAAGGACGACGCCCAGTCCGACTTCTCCAACTTCGGTGGGACCGTCGACATCTACGCGCCTGGCTCCGACATCACCTCGGCCTGGAACGACAGCGACACGGGCACGAAGACCATCTCCGGCACCTCGATGGCCTCGCCCCACGTGGCCGGTGCCGCAGCCGTCTACCTGGCCGGCCACCCCGGCGCCGCCCCGGCGGACGTGGCGAAGGCGCTGACCGACGGGGCCAGCGCCGACAAGATCGGCAACCCCGGCGCCGGCACGCCGAACAAGCTGCTGAAGGTCACCGAGTAACCCCCTTCGCCGGACGGCGCACCGTCCGGGGTCCGGGGACCACGGCGGCCCGCGAGGTACCGCGACGGGCCGTGGGGGGCCGCAGGGGAAACGTTCCGCTGCGGCCCCCGCGCCCGTTCGGCGGCGCCAGGGCCGCCGTGGGCGGCGCGTGCCGCGCGTCCGACGGGCGGAGCCTGGCGCCGGGTGCCAGGCTGAGGCCGAAGAGGATCTCCGGATCTGCGAAAGGACCTCGCGGTGATCACCACTGACTTCGCCCCCGGCTCCCCCTGCTGGCTCGACCTCGGCGCCCCCGACGTCCCGGCCGCCGCCTCCTTCTACGGCGCCGTCCTCGGCTGGGACTACGAGTCCATGGGGGAGGGGGAGGGCCGGGAGGGCGGCATGTTCCGCAAGGACGGCAAGATCGTCGCCGGACTGGGCCGGCTCACCGAGGAGGGCGCCCGCCCCGCCTGGATGATCTACTACTGCGTCACCGACGCGGACGCCACGACCCGGGCGGTGGAACGCGCCGGAGGAACCGTCCGGGTGCCTCCGACGGACCTGGGAGCATGGGGCCGGATGGCCCAGTACAGCGACCCGCTGGGAGGACAGTTCGCGGTCTGGCAGCCGGGCACCACCAAGGGCGTCGACCTGGTGGACGAGCCGGGCTCCCTGTCCTGGACCGAGCTGTACACCACCGACGCGGACGCCGCGAAGGACTTCTACGGCGGTGTCCTCGGCTGGCGGTTCAGCGATATGCCCCTGCCGGGCGGCGCGGGCACGTACGTCCTGATCACCCCCGCCGGGCTTCCGGAGGAGCGGATGCACGGCGGCCTGATGCAACTGCGCGAGGAAGACCTCTCACTGGCCGGCGGGCGGCCGTACTGGCACCCCGTGTTCGCCGTCCCCGACTGCGACGACGCGGTCGCCGCGGTCAGGGAGAACGGCGGCAGCGTCCAGATGGGCCCCGAGGACGCCGAGGGCGTGGGCCGCCTCGCCGTGTGCCTCGACCCGGCGAACGCGGACTTCGTGGTCCTCGCGCCGTCACGGACCTGACACCCTCCCGGGTGCCCGCGGCGGGCGGGCCCGGCCGGCGCCGAGGGCCTCGCGGGCCCACGCACCCAGCACGGGGACGCACTTCTCGGCGAAGTACTCGTAGTCCTCGGCGGTGTTGTAGACGTGGGCGGACAGCCGCAGATGACCGACGCCGCCGAAACTGGTGAAGGCCGCCTCCACGCCCAGTTCGCCGGCCGCCCGGTCCCGCAGCGCGTCGGCGGCCACCCGGCTCCCGGCCAGCCCGTCGGGCAGCCGCACCAGCCGCATGCCGGGCACGGGCATGCCGACGTCCACCCGCGCGTCCGCGCCGGTCAGTCCGGTGAGGGCGGCGCCCACCACGTGCTGGGCGTAGTCGGCCAGGTCGTCCATGTACCGGCGGGCGGCGGACCAGCCCCAGGTCGCGTCGATGAAGTCCAGCGCGGCCGCCGTGGCCAGATGACCGGTCGCGTCGAGCGTGCCCTGGTGGTCGAAGCGGCCGGGGTAGGGCTCGGCGGCGCCCCACGAGTCGATCAGCGGATACAGCCCGTCCCGCAGCGGGCCGCGGGCCACCAGCGCCGCGCTGCCGCGCGGCGCGCACCCCCACTTGTGCAGATTGCCCACCCAGAAGTCGCAGCCCAGCCCGTCGAGCGGGGAGCCGATCAGCCCGGGCGCGTGCGCGCCGTCCACCAGGACCGCGACACCGCGCCGCCGCGCCTGCGCGCCGATCCGCTCCACCGGCAGCCGGCGGGCCGTCGCCGAGGTGATCTGGTCGACGACGAGCAACTCGGTGGCCTCGCCGACCTCGGCCATCACCGCCTCGTACGCCTGACCGGCGTCGGCGTCGAGCGGCACCCGGGCGGTGCGCACCCGCCCGCCCCAGCGGCGCGCCAGCCGCTCGGCACCCATCGTCACGGCTCCGTAACCGTGGTCGGTGACGACGATCTCCCCGCCGCCCCGGCGCTCCAGCGCGGCGTACACGACACTCGCCCCCGCGCTCGCGTTCGGCACCAGAGCCAGGTCGCCCGGGTCCGCGCCGAGGAAGGCGGCGAGTCCGGCACGGGCCGCGGCGAGCCGCTGCGGCAGCGCGGGGAACCACACCACCGGAGCGCTCTCCATCTCCGCGCGCAGTTCCTGCTGCCGCTCCTGCGCCACCAGCGGCACGGCCCCGAACGAACCGTGGTTCAGATGACGCAGCGCGGGATCGAGCGACCACGCCCGCGCCGCCGGACGGCCGTCGGCCAGCACCAGGGGACGCGGCGCGACGGCGGCCTCGGCACCACTCACACGACTCCCCTCCCGGAAGCGAGGAACATCGGATCTCCAGACGGGACAGGGGACGAAACCGGATCATGACACGCGGTTTCCGGCCGGAACAAGGCCGGCGAGGACCCGCGCCCGCACCGGTGAAGCAGGCCGCCGCCTCCGGCCGTCAGCGGACCACGGCCCGGCCGCCGCGCCGCCCCCGGCCGGGGACCGCCTCACCCCTGTTCCCGGCCCCCCGCCCCCGTCCCGCCCGTGGTGGAAGCCCGGACGCGCAGCACCGGAGCGAGCTCCACCGACGTCGCCTCCTTGCCCGCCAGCAGGTGCAGCAGCGTTTCCGCAGCGATCTGGCCCATGCGGTGCGGGCTGCTGTCGACGCTGGTGAGGGGGATCGTCAACTGCCGTGCGATGTCGGTGTCGTTGAAGCCCGCGACAGCGATGTCCCTGCCGGGCACGAGGCCCCGGTCGCGCATGGCCGCCATGACCCCGAGCGCCGAGTAGTCGTTGACCGCGAAGATGGCCGTCGGGCGGGGGTCGAGGTCGAGGAGGGCCTCGCCCGCGCGGCGGCCGCAGTCCACGTCGAAGCCGTAGTGCAGCACGTACGGGTCCGGGATGCGCACCCCGTGCTCGGCGAGTTCGGCCCGGCAGCCGTCGGCCCGGTCCATGGCCGTACTGGCCCATGGGTGCCCCCCGGCGATGCCGATGCGGCGGTGCCCGAGGTCGAGGAAGTGCCGGCCGACGAGGCGTCCGCCCCGCTCGTCCGCGCAGGTGACCGAGACCCGGCCGGCGGCCCGCCGGTTGACCAGGACGAACGGCATGCCGCTGTCGGCGATCGCGGCCAGGGAGTCGTCGCTGAGGTGCGCGTCGCCGACGATCAGGCCGTCGATGCGGCGCCCGAGGAGACGGAGGCGGCGGCAGCGTTCGTCGGGGTTGTCGCCGGTGCTCGCCACGACCGCCTGGTAGCCGTTGTCCGTCGCGTGGGAGTCGATGCCCTCGAAGATCGTCGCCAGCACGGCGTCGGTGAGGCGGGGGACGACCACGCCGACGCCGCGCGTGCGGCGGGTGCGCAGACTGGCCGCGGCGGCGTTCGGCTGGTAGCCGAGTTCCCGCGCGATCTCCCGGATCCGCGCCACGACCTCCGGGCTCACCCCGGCGGCGGACTCGCTCAGCGCGCGGCTGACCGTCGACACGTGCACCCCGGCGTGCTCGGCCACGGCCTTCATGGTGACGGGCTGCCTGCGCCGGGGCGCGGCGTGGGACTCGGCCATGCCTCGATCCTTCCAGTTACTTGACGAACGCAACCGATTGCGCAATCGTCGGTTGTGCAACCGATTGCGTGCCTATCGTATCGCCCCGGATTCCGCGAGTCCGGACCCGCTCACGGGCGTCGAGGTGCCTCGGTTCGGAGCATCGAGGAGAGATCATGGCTGTCACGACCACCACGACCACACTGACCGCGCGCACCGGAGCGGCCTTCGAGGTGCCGCGGGGCGGAACCCTGCGTGTGATCAACACGTACGGGAGCCAGGTGGTGGACACCTGGGCCGTGGTGCGGGACGAGCCGCGGCACGCGCTGTCGATGGCGCACACGCGCGCCGTGCTCGGCCGGCTGATGGTGCGGGACGGCGACGACCTGCTCGACGACCGCCGCACGCCGATACTCCGGATCGCCGAGGACACCACTCCGGGCGTGCACGACACCCTGATCCCGGCCTGCGACCCCGTCCGCTACCGGCAGCTCGGGCACGAGGGCCACCACGACAACTGCAGCGAGAACTACCGCGCCGCCCTCGCCGAGGCGGGCGTCCCCGACCTCATGAACCCGGTGCCCGCCCCGCTGAACCTGTTCATGAACGTACCGGTGGAAGCGGACGGCTCCATCGTGTTCGGCGCGCCCGTCAGCCGCCCCGGCGACTCGGTGCTCCTGCGGGCGCTCACCGACGTCGTCGTCGTGCTGTCCGCCTGCCCGCAGGACCTGGTCCCCGTCAACGGCGCCCAGCAGCAGCCCAGGGACGTCGAGGTCCGCGTCACGGGCGCTCCCGGCGAGCAGCCGGAAGAGCTGTCGTGACCCGGGAGGCGGGAGCGGGCACCGCCGCCACCCACACGGTCCTCGACCCGGCGTCCCTGCCGCGCGAGGACATCTTCGACCTGCTCAGCGCCAGCGTGGTCCCCCGCCCCATCGCCTGGACCTCGACCGTCGGCGACGACGGCGTGCTGAACCTCGCCCCCTTCAGCTTCTTCACCGTCGTCTCCGCCGAGCCGCCCATGCTGTCGCTGACGCTGGAGGCGGCGCCCGACGGCCGGCCCAAGGACACCCTGCGCAACATCCGGTCGACCGGCCAGCTCGTCGTGAACCTCGTCTCCGACGACCTCGCCGAGCAGATGAGCCGCACGTCCCCCGACTACGCCGCCGAGGTCGACGAGTTCCAGGTCGGCGGCGTGACACCGGCCCCCTCCGTCACGGTGCGCCCGCCGCGGGTGGCCGAGGCCCGGATCAGCATGGAATGCGTCCTGCACACCGTCCTCACCCCCGGAAGCGACGCGCTCGTCATCTCCGAGGTCGTCGCCTTCCACGTCGCACGAGAGCTGCTCCCCCCGGGCGGCGGACACATCGATCTCGGCAGGCTCCGCCCGCTCGGCCGGATCGGCGCGCGCTTCACCCGCGTCGGCGGCGTCTTCGCGCTGCCCGCCCCGCCCCGCCCGGACCTCCCCGCCAAAGCACAGAAGGACGAGGGACCGTCATGCCCAATGATTCCTTCATCGATGACGCACCCCTGAACCGGTTCCACAAGAAGCTCACCCTGTACTCGGCCGGCGGGCCCTTCCTCGACGGCTACGCCCTCACGATCATCGGTATCGCCCTGATCACGATGGAACCGGACCTCGGCCTCTCCGGGATCGGGACCGGGCTGGTGGCCGCCGCGGCACTGGTCGGCATCTTCGTCGGCGGCGGCGTGTTCGGCTACGTCACCGACCGGGTCGGCCGCCAGGTGATGTACCTGGCCGACCTCGTCGTCCTCACCCTCGCCTCGCTGGCCTCGGCCTTCGTCACCGAGACCTGGCATCTCGTCGTCCTGCGGTTCGTCCTGGGCGTGGCCATCGGCGCCGACTACCCCATCGCCAGCAGCCTGCTCGCCGAGTTCGTGCCGAGCAGACACCGCGGCAAGCTCCTGGGCAGCCTGTTCGTGGTCTGGGCCGCCGGGGCCGCGACGGCGGCGGGCTGCGGCTGGGCCCTGTCCACGCTCGGCGACGACGCCTGGCGCTACATGCTCGCCTCACCGGCGCTCTTCGGCATCGCGACCCTGCTGTTCCGGCTGGGCACCCCGGAGTCCCCGCGCTGGCTGCTCAGCAAAGGGCGCACCGCGGAAGCGGCGGCGGTCTGCCGGCAGGTGTGGGGCGAGGACGCGCGTGCGGACCAGCTCGCCGAGGAACCCGCACCCACGCGCTACGCGGACCTCTTCCACCCCGTCTACCTTCGCCGCGTCGTCTTCGTCGGCGTGTTCTACACCGCCCACGTCATTCCGCTGTTCGCGGTGTACACATTCGGACCGGCCATCCTCGCCGAGATCGGGCTGGGGACCGACTCCACCTACTCCGCCGAACTGATCATCAGCGCGATGTTCCTCCTCGGCGGTGTCCCGGGCCTGATGCTCGTCGACCGCATCGGCCGCCGCCCCCTGCTGACGTGGACGTTCGTCGTCATGGCCGCCACGTTCACCTTCATGGCGCTCGCTCCCGACGCGCCCCCACCGGCCCTGGTGACCGCTCTGGCCCTGTACGCGGTCACGTCGGGCGCGTGCAACTTCCTGGAGATCGTCTACCCGAACGAGCTGTTCCCCACGGCGGTACGGGCCACCGCCACCGGGACCGTCGTCGCCATCAGCCGCGTCGGCGCCGCGATCTCCACGTTCATGCTCCCGACGATGCTCGACGGCACCGGCGTCGGCGCCATCATGTGGCTGATGGCCGGCGTGAACGTCGCCGGGCTGCTCGTCACCGTCACCCTCGGCGAAGAAACCCGCGGCCGGTCCCTGGCCGACACCGCCTCCACGCGGCGCACCGGCAGGCCGGACGTCCTTCGGCCCGGCCCCGGCCCGCTGCCCCGCCCTCTCACCGACACGGCAGGCACCGGTTTTGAACACTGACCCGCAGCAGAAGACGTCCCGCCTCCTCGACCACGACGCCGACGGCCCCCCGGACGCGTGGGCCACCGCCGCCCGGCTCGCCGGCGGGGAGCTGGACGCCCGCCGGCACACCGAACACGCCCTGCGGCGCACCGAGCACGCGCGGGCCGCGTGGGTGTACATCACCGTCACCGCCGAGCGCGCCGCCGCGGCGGCCGAGGCCAGCCACGCCCGGTACTCGGCGGGCCGGCCCCTGAGCGCCCTCGACGGCATCCCCGTCGCGGTGAAGGACAACCTGGACACCGAGGGGACGGTGACGACCGCCGGCTCCAGGATCTGCGCCGCGCGTCCCCCGGCCCGCGCCGACGCGGCGGTCGTACGGCGCCTCACCGCGGCCGGAGCCGTCCTGACCGGCAAGACCAACCTGAGCGAGTTCGCGTTCTCCGGCCTCGGCGTCAACCCGCACTACGGCACCCCGGTGAACCCGTCCAGCGCCCCCGGCAGGCCGCTCATCGCGGGCGGCTCCTCCTCGGGCTCGGCCGTCGCGGTCGCGCTGGGCATCGTCCCCATCGCGCTCGGCACGGACACTTCCGGCTCGGTGCGCATCCCGGCGAGCTTCTGCGGCGTGATCGGCTACAAGGCCAGCGAGAACCGCTACGACAACGGCGGCATGGTGCCGCTCGCCCCGACCCTGGACACCCACGGCATCTTCGCCACGTCCATGCGGGACATCACCGTCACCGACCGACTCCTCGGACCGGTGACCGCCGAGCAGCCGCGCGCCACGGGCCCGCTCCGGCTCGTCGTGCCCACCGGCGAGCTGATCGACGACTGCGCACCGGAGATCAAACGGCGCTTCGCCCAGGCACTGGACGCGCTCGCCGAACAGGGCGTGGACGTCGAGGAGCGCAAACTCCCCGTGCTCGCCCAGGCGCAGAGCCTCATGGACCAGCACGGCACCATCGTCGCCGCCGAGGCCCACCAGCGCTACGGGGACCTGCTCCGGTGCTCCCACCGCGACCGGATCGACCCGGGGGTGCTGCGCAGACTCACCGAGTTCGCGCGCCGCCAGCCGCGCGTCGATCTCGTCCACCTCGGCATGCGGTCCCTGCGCCGGCAGCTGAGCGACGAACTCGGCGGCGGCAACACCCTCCTCGTCTGCCCCGCGGTACGCCACCTGGCGCCCCCGCTGGAACCGCTGCTCGCCGACGACCACGCCTACGACCTCACCAACGGCCGCACCCTGCGCACCACGATGCTGCTCAGCTATCTCGGCATGCCGGGTGTGAGCCTGCCGATCGGCGGCTCCGCCACCGGCAACATCGGTTTCCTGGTCTCCGCCCCCGCCCACCAGGACACCCGCCTGCTGACGGCCTCGACGTGCCTGGAGACGGCACTGCGCCGGATCGACCGGCCCTACCCGGCCGCCGCCTGAGGAGGCGTCACGGCGCCGGGCGGTCCGGGCTCCTCGGCCCGGCCGCGGGTGGTCGAGCAGGCCGTGGTCGCCGTGGGCGAGGCGGGTGACGCCGGGCAGTTCTCCGTCCCGCCCCGGGGCGGGACGCGTCGTGCTGCCGCCGCGCCGTGAGGGACGTACGGACCCGGACGGCCGCGCCGCTCACGCCCTCTGGAACTGCACCCGCAGATACGCGTCGAAGGCCCGGCCGCCCAGCAGACGTCGCAGGTGGACCAAGGTCACGGCGGCCGGTGTCACGACGTAGCGGGTGCGGGGGCTGCGTGCCGTGACGGCGCGTTCGACGCACCGGGCCACGGTGTCCGGACCGGACGAGAGCAGCCGGGAGCGGTAGGAGCTGGCCATCTGCCTGCCGACGGCGCGGTTCAGCGCGGCGTACGCGCTGTCCTCGCCGTGGGAGTCCGCGAGGGTTCCGGAAGCGGTGTTCTCGAAGCCGGTGCGGATCAGGCCCGGTTCGACCAGCGACACCTTCACGCCGAAGGGGGCGGCCTCGAAGCGCAGGGCGTCGCTGAGGGCTTCCACGGCGTACTTGCTCGCGTGGTAGTAGCCGCCCACGGGAAAGACGAGACGCCCGCCCATGGAACCGATGTTGACGACGCGTCCGCCGCCCGCCGCGCGCATCCCGGGCAGGACGAGCTGGGTCAGCCGCGCCAGTCCGAAGACGTTGGTCTCGAACTGCCTCCGCACGGCGTCGAGGTCGGTCTCCTCGACGGTGCCGTACTGGCCGTACCCCGCGTTGTTGACGAGGGCACCCACGGTGCCGTGGCGCTTCTCGACGTGCTGTACGGCGGCGCGCAGGGAGTCCTCGTCGGTCACGTCCAGCGCGAGCGTGTGCACGTCGGGGCCGTCGAGGCCGGCGAGTGCCTCCGGGCGGCGGGCCGTGGCGTACACGGTGAGGTCCGTGCGCCGCGCGAGGCGCAGGGCGGTGGCGCGGCCTATCCCGGACGACGCACCGGTAATGAGAACGGCAGTGGTCATGACGAGTCCTTCGTGCCGCCGGACAGGCCGGCGATCATCAGCTCGACGCCCTGGTGGAGGCGGTCGAGGGGGGTTTCGGGGTCGGTGAGGTCCGCTTCGAGGCCCCGGGTGAGGGCCATGAGGAGTTCGGCGACGTCCGCGGCCCGGCGCCCGTGTCCGGCCCGTTCGAGCGCGCCGCCCAGCAGGGCCCGCATCGTCTCGTCGTAGTGCGCGACGAGGTCGGCGGACACCCGGGCGTCGACCGCGAGGAGTTCCGCGGCGTGGGCGGGGCTGTCGTGCCAGACCCGCAGGACCATCTCCAGCTTGGCGCGCAGGGCACCGGTCAGCCTTCCGGAGAGGTCGCCGTCCTGGGCGAGCGCCTCGCGGGAGGCGTCGAGGGCGTCGCCCAGCATGCGCTGCACGAGCCGCCGGAAGGCGTCCTGCTTGTTGCGCACGTGCTGGTAGACCGCAGGGCGGGACATGTCGGCGGCACGGGCGATGTCGTCCATGGTCGTACGGCGGACGCCGTGCCGGGTGAAGCAGCGGTAAGCCGCGTCGAGGACCAGGGCGACGCGTTCATCGTCGGACATGCTGACAATCTATGTATGAAATGTCAGAGCGTCAAGCGGGGGCCCTGACCAGGCGGCATGCCGGCATCCCCCGCGACGGGAAGCGCTTCCCGGGGCGGCCGGGCCGTGAAGTAGGGTGACCGCTCGAAGGGAGCGTGAGCGGGGTGCGGGAGCGGGTCACCATGGCGGACGTCGCTCGGGCGGCGGGCGTCTCCACCGCCACGGTCTCCTACGTCCTGTCCGGCAAGCGCGCCGTCGCCCCCCCGACCCGTGAAGCGGTGGAAACCGCCATCGCCGACCTGGGCTTCACCGTCAACACCGCGGCACGCACCCTCCGCACGGGCCGCTCCAGCCTCGTGGCGCTGATCGTGCCCGACATCGCCAACCCCTTCTTCGCGCAGCTCGCCGCCGCCCTCCAGGAGCAACTGCGCGGCATGGCCCTGCACGTCGTCGTCTGCAACACCCGGGCACGCCGGGACGAGGAGCGCGCGCTGCTCGCCGAGGCGGTCCAGCAGCGCTTCGCGGGTGTCGTGATCACGCCGTTCCGGCTGCTGCCCCGGGACCTGGAGACCCTCACCGCCGCCGGTGTCCCGGCCGTCGTCAGCGCGGACGTCCCCTTCGGCCCCGTCGACCTCGTCACCCCCGACGCCCGGGACGCGACCCGCCAGGCCCTGGAGCGGGTGACGGCGGCGCGGTGCCGTCGGATCGCGATGATCGCGGGCCCGCGCGACGCCACCGGGGGAGACCCGCGCCTGGAGCTGCTGCGCGACCTCGCCGGGCGGTTCGGCACCTCCCTGCCGCGCGAACTGGTGATCCGCGGCGAGCACACCCGCGAGGCCGGCGCCGCCGGATTCGCCCGGCTCATGAGCCGCCGCTACCGCCCCGACGCCGTGTTCTGCGCCAACGACGTCATTGCGGTCGGCGCCCTGGACAAGGCCCGCGAACTGGGCATCGACGTCCCCGGCGACGTGGCGCTGGTCGGTCACGACGACGCCTCCTTCGCCTCCCTGGTGCACCCCCGGCTGACGACGATCCGCTATCCCGCGGACAGCGTCGGCCGCGCCGCGGCCCGCCTGCTGCGGGAACGGCTCGACGGGCGCGACGTGCACCGGACCGTGCGGGTCAGGGCCGAGTTCGTGGCCCGCGCCTCGGCCTGACCCGCCGCTCGCCGGCCCCCGGCCGGACCGGCTCCTCACCTCCCTGCCGAAGCCTTTCGCGCACGCCCTTGCGTAATCGATTCCGTAGATCATTTCGTGTCCCCCACTGCCCCGGTCGGCGCAGCAAAGCACCAGGTCAAGACCGAGATGGAGGAGGAGAGCCACGCCGGTCGCCGGGTCACGAACGGGAGTCAAAGGTGAGATGAATCGTCGAACCTGTTGACTTTCGGAGGTTCCTGAGGTGGTGTTTGCGGCCACCGCCTCGTCGTGGCGGCACCCCCGGCGCAAGGAGCACCCTCATGGCGACCCGTGATCGCACCCCGACCCTGGCCAAACGCTGCCTGACCGGTGCGGTCGTGCTCGCCCTCGCCGCGGCCACCGGCTGCGGCGGCGGTGACGACACGGCCGGGACCGACACGTCCTGCGAGAAGTCCTCCGGCAAGGTCACCCTGCAGTACTGGTCCTGGGTGCCGGGGATGCAGAAGGCCGTGGACGTCTGGAACGGCGAGCACCCCGACATCCAGGTGAAGCTGAAGACGACACCCGCGGGCAACGCGGGCACCTACCAGAACCTGTCCAACGCCCTGAAGGCGGGCAAGGCCCCCGACCTCGGCCAGATCGAGTACGACTCCCTCGCCAGCTTCCGCCTCAAGGACGGCCTGCGCGACATCTCCTCCTGCCCCGGAGTCGAGGCCGCCGGCACCGAGTTCGCCGACTGGACCTGGTCCCAGGTCGAGTTCGGCGCGGGCGGCGAGGACGGCGTGTGGGCCGTGCCCCAGGACACCGGACCCATGGCCCTGTTCTACCGCAAGGACGTCTACGACAAGCTGGGCCTCAAGGCCCCCGCCACCTGGGAGCAGTACGCCGACCAGGCCCGCGAACTCAAGAAGGCCGGCAAGTACATCACCCACTTCTCCCAGACCGACCCCAACTGGTTCACCGGCCTGCTGTGGCAGAACAAGGCCACCATGTTCGAGCGCGACGGCGACGCCTGGAAGGTCACCGTCGACCGGCCCGAGAGCCGCCGGGTCGCCGACTACTGGCAGCGGATGATCGACGGCAAACTCGTCGCCACCGACCTCCAGGGCTTCTCCCCGGCGCTGTACAAGGCGTGGAACTCCGGCGAGGTCGTCACCTGGATCAGCGCCGCCTGGGGCTACAGCACCATCCGCGACAACGCCGGGTCCACCGACGGCAAGTGGGCGGTGGCCCCCATGCCGCAATGGGAGAGCGGCGCCGAACAGGCCGGGAACTGGGGCGGATCCACCACCGCCGTGCTCCGTGGCGGCGAACACCCCGCGGAGGCCGCCGAGTTCGCCCTCTGGCTCAACACCGACCCCGAGGCACTCGCCCTCCTCAACAGGGAAGGCGGGCTCTACCCCGCTGCCAGGGCCGGACTTCGCCTGCCCGCGCTCCAGCAGCCCGTCGGCTTCTACGGCGGCCAGAAGATCTTCGACGTCTTCGCACGAGCCTCCGCGCACGTCGACACCCGTTTCACCTGGGGGCCGACCATGACCGACACCTACCGTCACCTCAGCGACGGCACCGCACGCGTCATCGGCCACCGCGGCACCCTCACCGACGTGCTGAAGCAGACCGACACGCAGAGCGCCGCCTCCCTGCGCAAGCAGGCACTCGACGTCAGCGACTGACCTGCCGACCGCCCCCCTGCCACGCCCCGCCGGCACGCGGCGGGGAACAGCACCCGCAAAGGCCTCCCGTGACCTCCACACCCCCCGGGGCGCGCCGCCGTCCACGCCGGACCGTCGCGCCCTACGCCTTCCTCGTCCCCTTCCTCATCCCCTTCGTCCTGTTCACCCTCGTCCCCGTCGGCTACGCCTTCTGGCAGAGCCTGCACAGGACCGAACGCACCGGCGGCACCTTCGGCCGCACCCACTCGGTGTTCGCCGGCTTCGAGCAGTACGCCGACGTCCTCCGGGCGCCCTACTTCACCGAGAGCGTGCTGCGCGTCACCGGCTTCGCCCTCGTCCAGATCCCCGTGATGCTCGCCCTCGCCCTGGTCCTCGCCCTGCTGCTGGACTCGGCCGTCGCCCGCGCCAGACGCTTCTTCCGCCTGGTCTACTTCGTGCCGTACGGCATCCCCGGCGTCGTCGCCGCCCTCATGTGGGCCTTCCTCTACGACCCGCGGCTCTCTCCGGTCGTGGACCTGCTCCACTCCGCCGGCGCCCACGTCGACCTGCTCGGCCCCGGCGCCGTCCTGTGGTCCATCGGCAACGTCGTCACCTGGACGTACACCGGCTACAACATGCTCATCCTGTACGCCGCCCTGCAGGCCGTCCCCGCCGACATCGAGGAAGCCGCCCGCATGGACGGCGCCGGCGGCTGGACCATCGCCTGGCGCATCAAACTCCCCGTCATCCGGCCCGCGCTCGTCCTCACCGGCGTGTTCTCCGTCATCGGCACGTTCCAGTTGTTCACCGAGCCGCAGGTGTTCCGTTCCATCTCCACCAGCGTCACCAGCACCTACACACCCAACCTCGCCGCGTACTCCCTGGCCTCCGGCGACGACTACAGCGGCGCCGCGGCTCTGTCCGTCCTGCTGGCCGTGGTCACGTTCGCGCTGTCCCTGCTGTTCCTGCGCTTCACCTCAAGGGGGCGGGCATGAGCCTTCTCACCCGTACCGAAGGCGCCCACGCCGCACCGGCCCGGCCCCGGCGCCGCGCCCGCCCGTCGACCATCGCCGCCGTGTCCTTCATGGCCCTGGTCGCCTGCTACATCCTGCTCCCGGTGTACTGGCTCCTCGTCTCCGCGACCAAGAGCCAGAGCGACCTGGTCACCACCCCGGGACTGCTGCCCGCCGACTGGCACTTCGGCGCCAACCTCAGCGCCCTGTTCTCCCAGCAGGACGGCGTCTACGCCCGCTGGCTCCTCAACAGCCTGCTGTACGCGGGCGCCGGCGCGGCCGTCGCCACCGTCCTCGCCGCCGCGGCCGGCTACGCCCTCGCCACGTACACCTTCCGCGGCCGCGAAGCCGTGTTCTCCGTCATCCTCGGCGGCGTCCTCGTCCCCGCCACCGCCCTCGCGCTGCCGCTGTTCCTGCTCTTCGCACAGGTCGACGCCACCAACACGTTCTGGTCGGTGTTCCTCCCCAGCGTCGTCAGCCCCTTCGGCGTCTACCTCTCCCGCATCTTCGCCACCGCCTCCGTACCGACCGAGGTCCTGGAGGCCGCCCGCATGGACGGCGCCGGAGAGTTCCGCATCTTCCGCACCATCGCCCTGCGCCTCATGGCGCCCGCCCTGGTCACCGTCTTCCTGTTCCAGTTCGTCGTCATCTGGAACAACTTCCTGCTGCCCCTGGTGATGCTCCAGGACGACCGCCTCTACCCCGTCACCCTCGGACTGTTCACCTGGCAGTCGCAGACCAGCCGCCTGCCCGAACTGCAGACCCTCACCGTCGTGGGAGCCCTCGTCTCCGTCGTGCCCATCGTGCTCACCTTCCTCCTCCTGCAGCGCCACTGGCGCGCCGGACTCGCCGCCGGAGCCGTGAAGTCGTGACCCAGCACCCCCTCACCGGCCTCGTGAACCGCCTCGGCGGCATCGCCTACGGCGGCGACTACAACCCCGAACAGTGGCCCCGCGACATCTGGCGGGAAGACGTCCGCCTCATGCGCGAGGCCGGCGTCAACCTCGTCACCGTCGGCGTCTTCACCTGGTCCCGCCTCCAGCCCCGCCCCGGCACCTACGACTTCAGCCTCCTCGACGACGTCCTCGGCCTGCTCCACACCCACGGCATAGCCGTCGACCTCGCCACCTCCACCGCCGCGCCACCGCCCTGGTTCACCCGCCGGCACCCCGACGCCCGCCCCGTCACCGCCTCCGGCACCCGCCTCGCCCACGGCAGCCGCCAGGTCTTCTGCCCCAGCCACCCGGCCTACGCCGAAGCCGCCGACGCCCTCGTCACCCGCCTCGCCAGCCGCTACGCCCACCACCCCGCCGTCGCCCTGTGGCACATCCACAACGAATGGGGCAACCACAACGCCCTGTGCTACTGCGACACCAGCGCGGCCGCCTTCCGCACCTGGCTCCGCGACCGCTACCACAGCCTCGACTCCCTCAACGACGCCTGGGGCACCGACTTCTGGAGCCAGCGCTACGGCGACTGGGACGAGATCGACCCGCCCCGGGACACCACCGCGTTCCGCAACCCCGGCCAGGACCTCGACTACCGCCGCTTCTCCTCCGACGCGCTGCTCGCCCGCCACCGCGCCGAGGCCGCCCTGCTGCGCCGCCACGCCCCCGGCATCCCCCTGACCACCAACCACCTGGGCACCTTGGAGAAGAAGACCGACGCGTACGCCTTCGCCGCCGAGTGCGACATCGTCTCCCTCGACCACTACCTGCCCGCGGCCGACCCCGAGGGCCACATCGACCTCGCCCTCAACGCCGACCTCGCCCGGGGCCTCGCCGCCGGCCGGCCCTGGCTCCTCATGGAACACTCCACCTCCGCCGTCAACTGGCAGCCCGTCAACGTCGCCAAACGCCCCGGCGAGACACGCCGCAACAGCCTCACCCACCTGGCCCGCGGCGCCGACGGCATCCTGTTCTTCCAGTGGCGCCAGTCCCGCGCGGGCGCCGAGAAGTGGCACTCCGCGATGCTCCCGCACGGCGGTACCGACACCCGTGTCTGGCGAGAAGTACGCACCCTCGGCGCGGACCTCGCCGCCCTGCGCGACGTGACGGGCACCCGCGTCCACGCCGATGTCGCGATGCTCTTCGACTGGCACAACTGGTGGGCCCTGGAACAGGAGGCCCGCCCCTCCGGCCGCATGCGCCACCTCGACATCGTCCGCGACTGGTACGAGGCCCTGTGGAGGGCGAACATCACCTGCGACATCGTCCGGCCCGGCGCCGGCCTCGCCCCCTACAAGGCGGTCCTGGCCCCCAACGTCTACCTCCTCACCGACCCCCACGCCGAGAACCTCACCCGCTACGTCCGCGACGGCGGACACCTCGCCGTCGGCTGCTTCAGCGGCGTCGTCGACACCCACGACCGCATCCGCCCCGGCCACCACCCCGGAGCGCTGCGCGACGTCCTCGGACTCCGCGTCGACGAATACCTCCCGCTCCGCGCCGACGACACGATCCGGCTGAGCGACGGAGGCACCGCCACGCTCTGGGCCGAACGCGTCGAACCCGAGGGCTGCATCCCGCGGCTCCGTTTCGCGGACACCCCGCAGGGCGGCCCCGCCCGTGGCGGGCCCGCCCTCACCCGCCACACCTACGGCGGCGGGACCGCCTGGTACCTCGCCACCCGCCCCGCACCGGACACCCTGCGCGCCCTGCTCCGGCAGATCACCGAGGGCGCGGGCGTCCGCCCCACCGCCGTCGTCCCCGACGGCGTCGAAGCGGTACGCCGCACGGGCCCCGACGGCTCCTTCCTCTTCCTCATCAACCACACCGACACCGACATCGCCGTGCCGGCCACCCCCACCGGCCACCCGCCCACCGGTACCGGCGGCCGCACCCGCATCCCCGCCGGAGGCGTCACCGTCCTGCGCGAACCCGCGCCCGCCCCCCGCCCCTGACCCCCGACCCGCCCGAGGAGCGCCCCGTGCCCGACCGGCCGCCCCACGCCACGGTGGACATCGACGCCCCCACCGGCACCGTCCTGCTGCACCCCCCCACCCCCTGCTACGCCCTGCGCCTGGACCACGCCACGGGCACCGTGCGCCACCTCCACTGGGGCGCGCCCCTCCCGCTGGCCGACGCGGCGGCCCTGCCCGCCTGGGCCGACCACGACGACAGCTTCGCCGGACGCCTCGACGGAGTGGAGGAGTACCCCGTCGAGGGCGGCGCCCGCTTCGGCACCCCCGCCCTGGACATCCGCCTCCCCGACGGCACCGGCCACCTCCAGCCCCGCCTCGACGGCGCCCGCGTCGTCGCCGGGGGACACCTCGCGATCTCCCTCCACGACCACGCCCACCCCCTGGCCTGGGAACTCCACTACCGGGTGCGCCCCGGCACCGACGTCGTCGAACGCTGGACGGAACTCACCCACACCGCCGCACCCGGCGCCGAGCCGCTGCTGCTCCTGCGCTGTGCCTCCGCCCACTGGCCCCTGCCGCCCCGCCCCGCCTGGCGGCAGTCGTCCGTCCACGGCGGCTGGTCCCGCGAACACCACCTGGAACGGACCACCCCCGCCGTCGGCGAAACGACGCTCACCAGCAGGCGCGGCCACACCGGCCACCAGGCCGGCCCCTGGACCATGCTCGATCCCGGACACGCCGACGAGGACCACGGAGAGGTCTGGACGACCGCCCTCGCCACCAGCGGCAGTTGGCGCCTCACCTTCCAGCGCACCGCCTCCGGACGCGCCGGAGTGATCGCCTCCGCGGGACACGAGGGCGTCGAGATCCCCCTCGCCCCGGGCCGGCGCCACACGACCCCCGTCAGCGTCGCCTCGTACACCACGGGCGGCTTCGGCGCCGCCAGCCGCGCCTTCCACTCCTACGTACGCGCCCACGTCCTGCCCCGCCCGCACGAGATCCGCCCCGTCCTGTACAACTCCTGGGAGGCCACGTCCTTCGAGGTGAGTGAGGACAACCAGCGGGACCTCGCCCGGCGGGCCGCCGCACTCGGCGCGGAACTCTTCGTGGTGGACGACGGCTGGTTCACCGGCCGCGACGCCGACCGCTCGGGCCTCGGTGACTGGGCCCCGCACCCCCGCCGCTTCCCCCGCGGCCTGCGCCCCCTCGCCGACGAGGTGCACCGCCTCGGCATGGCGTTCGGCCTGTGGGTGGAACCCGAGATGGTCAACGCCGACAGCGACCTCTTCCGCCGCCACCCCGACTGGCTCCTGCACCTGCCCGACCGCCCGCCCACCGAACTGCGCCACCAGCTCGTCCTGGACTTCTCCCGCCGGGACGTCACCGACTGGGCGTACGCGTGGCTCCGCGAAACGGTCGAGGACAACGACGTCGACTTCCTCAAGTGGGACTTCAACCGCTCCTTCACGGAGGCCACGTCCCCCGCCCCCGCTTCCGCCTCCGCAGCCGACGGCGCGGCCGGCCGCGCCGCACGCAGGGTGTACGTCGAGCACGCCGAGGGCGTCAGCCGCGTTCTGGAGCGGTTGCGCGCGGACGTCCCCCGCCTGCGCGTCGAGTCCTGCGCGGGCGGCGGAGGCCGCACCGACCTGAACATCCTCCGCCATACCGACCAGGTCTGGACGTCCGACAACACCGACGCGGTGGACCGCCTCGCCATCCACCACGGCTTCAGCCAGATCCACCCCGCGGCCGTCATGTCGGCGTGGGTCACCGACACCCGCAACCCGCTGACGGGCCGCCACGTCCCGCTCCGCTTCCGCTTCCACTGCGCCATGGCGGGCGTCCTCGGCGTCGGAGGAGACCTCACCCGCTGGACACCCGGGGAACTGGACGAGGCCGCGCGCCTCGTCGGCCTCTACAAGGGCATCCGGGACGTCGTCCAGCACGGCCACCAGTACCGCCTCCTGGCGCCGGGGGAAGGACCCCTGACCGCCGTCCAGTACGTCGACCCCACGGCCGAACGCACGGTCGTGTTCCTCTGGCGCCCCACGGCGTCCTTCGCTCCCGCCCACCCCCCGCTCCGCCTGCGGGGCCTCGACCCGGCCGCCGGCTACCACGACGAGGACACCGGCGCCCTCTGGTCCGCGGCGACCCTCACCGGCTACGGCCTGCCCCTGCCGGAGCTGCCACAGGGGGACTGCGCGAGCGCGGTGGTACGGCTCACACGCCACCCCGCCGGGAGTGCGTCCGGCTGACCGGCGCGGCCGCCTCGAACCGCGGACGGCTCGCTCGACAGGGCTCCCGCTCCGCCCCGCAGCCCGCTCCGCCGTCCGTGGGCCGTTGCGGCAACGGCCCACGGACGCCCGCCGCGCCGGGCGTCTGTCGCCCGGGCCTGCCCGGTGATGTGATCTCCGCATGACAGCAGACAACGACCAGGACCTCGGCCAGGACGGCCAGCGCATGCGGGACCACTGGTGGTGGCGGCCCGGCTGGAGCGTGGGACGCCGCTTCTACACCTGGCACCTCACCTTCGAGGGCCAGCACGACCTGCACCGGCTCGCCGGCGCGTACCGGTCCGCCCTCGCTCCGCTGGGACCGGCCCTCACACCCGTCCCCGACCGGTGGCTGCACCTCACCATGCAGGGCGTCGCCTTCGCCGACGAGATCACGAGGGCGGACGTCGAGGCCGTCGTCGAGGCGGCCCGGCCGCGCCTCGCCGCCGTACCCGCCTTCGGACTCCGGCTGGGACCGGAGACCGTCGACCCCGAGGCCGTCCTCCTGCCCGCCCACCCCGGCGCACCGGTGAAGGACGTGCGCAACGCGGTGCGGGCCGCGATCGGCGACGCCCTGGGCGACGTGCCGGAGCGCGCCGAGGACTTCCTCCCGCACGTGTCCGTCGCCTACTCCGCCGCCGAGGGCCCCCGCACCGCCGTCGCCGACGCCCTGACCGGCCTCGACGCGCCGCCCGCGCACGTCCACGTCACCGCGGCGCAGCTCATCGTCATCCACCGCGACCGCCACATGTACGAGTGGGAGCCCCACGCGTCCGTGCCGCTCGGCTGACCCGCACGGAGAGGACCGGCCACCGAGGCCGGGACGGGGGAACCGCGCCACCGCCTTTCCGCGTGATGTCCGACGTGCCGTGCTGACGTGACGTCAGGCGGCGGACGCGCGGGGAGGAACGGGTTCGATGCGGGTTCGGGTGCGGGCGATGGCGGGCGTGACGCTACTGGCCTCGATGGCGCTGGTGGCGTGCGACCCGGAGGTACCGGACGAGTACACGGGCGCGGAACCCTCCGGGGCGACGGCGGTGGCCGCCGCCCGGTTCGCGCCGCTGGTGCGGCTCCACGAGAAGGAGTCCCTCATGCCGATGGACGCCTCGCACTTCGCCGGCCGGTCGGCGCTGCGCTACGACCACGACGGCCTGTGCCGCGGGGAGGAGCCCGTCGCCGACCCCGCCGACCCCGGGCGGCTGGGCCGGAAGGCGGCCGCCGACGCCTACCGGCATCACGACGTCGGACCGGGCAAGCAGTCCTCCACCCCGGTCTCCTGCCCCGGACACGGCGAGCGGGAGCGCGTCACCACCGACAAGGACGCCCGCTTCTACCTCGATCCGCCCAAGGAGGTGCGCGTCGGCGAGGGCACCGGCGCGCCCGTCTACTGGGAACACCACAAGCACCGGAGCGACCCGGAGCGCACGGCGTACGTGTACTGGTTCTTCTACGCCTACAACAAGCTGGTCCCCGGCAACCGGCACGAGGGCGACTGGGAGCGCGTCGCGGTCCAGTTGCGCGACGGCAGGCCGGACGCCGTGACGTTCGCCAAGCACGGCAGCAGCCCGTGCAGTGTGCCGTGGGGAGACATGAAGGTGAGCGACGGGCACCCGACGGTGTACTCGGCGCTCGGCTCGCACGGCTCCTACCCGACCGGCGGGTACCACCGGGTGTCCGCCACGTTCGACCGCACCTCGGACCGCGGCGCCGAGTGGCGTACCTGGGACGACGCCCGCCCCCTCGACCGCGAACCCTGGTGGGGCTACGCCGGACGGTGGGGCGCGCAGCCGCACGTGGACGGCTTCAATGGGCCCGCGGGCCCCTACCCGGAGCGCCGGCTGCCGGGCATCTTCACCGACAAGCCCTGCAAGGGCGGCGGCAAGCCGCCCGCCGACCCCGCCACGCCCCCGCCGCCCGCGACCCACACCACCCAGGGGGCGATCCGGCGGTACGAGGAGTATCTGCACGCCGTCGGCCGCGAGGACCTCGACACCGCCTGCGAGATCGCCGGGCCCGCCGCCAAGCAGGCCGAGGACGAGGGCTTCGGCCCGTGCCGGGTGACGTTCCCCCTCATGTTCACGATGATCTCGCCGACGCAGAAGCAGGCCCTGCGCGGCGCGACCGTCGACCCGCGGCGCATCCAGGTACACACCCGCGACAAGATCGAGATGCCGGTCGAGTCGGTCAGGGCCTCCGTCACCTTCACCGAACGCGAACTCGGCGACTCCACCCTGGAGTACGTGAACGGCGACTGGTACATCACCGACTGAGCCCCGCGGGGCCGGGCCGGGGGCGCCCCCGGCCCGGCCCCGGACACGCGTGCGCCCGGCCGTCGCGGCCGGGACCGCCCCGGCCCCGGCCCGCGACTCCGGGGGCCCCACCGCCTCGCACGGACGGGCACGGCACCGTACGCGGCCGGACCGCCGCCTCAGCCGGTCAGATGCCGCTGGAGCCAGTCCGCGGAGGTGCGGCGGAACAGCCGCCGGTTGTCCGCGCGCAGGAAGTCGTGCCCCTCGTCGCGCAGGGTGAGCAGCTCGGCCGTGTGGCCCCGCTCGCGCGCGGCCCTGACGAACTGCTCCGACTCGCCCGGCGGCACGTTGGTGTCGTGCTCCCCGTGCACGGCGAGCAGCGGCACCCGCAGCGCGTCGATCCGGCTCATCGGCGACAGGGCGCGCAGCAGCTCGCGGTCGTGTTCGGGATGGCCGTACTTGTGCACCGCGGACTGCGCGATCCACGGCTCGGTCCCCTCGAAGAACGTCGCGAAGTCCGACATGCCGCAGACCGCCACCCCGGTACGGAACAGACCGGGATGCCACACCAGCGAGGCGAAGGCGAGATAGCCGCCGTACGAACGCCCCATGACGGCCAGCCGGGAGGGGTCGGCGAGACCGGCCAGGACCACGTGGGCGGCGCAGTCCGCGATGTCGTCGAGCGCGGCGAAACGGCCCGCGCCGAGATCGGCGTCGAGGAACGACCGCCCGTGCCCGGACGAGCCCCGCACGTCGGGCGCGAAGACGTCGATGCCCCGCCCCAGGATCTCGTGGTACAGCGGGTTGAAGACGGGGCGTTCCTGCTCCTCCGGTCCGCCGTGCAGATGGATCACGCACGGCGCCGGCTGCGACGGGCCACGGCCGGGCGCCCGGTGGTACCAGCCGTTGAGCGCCAGCCCGTCCCGCGCGGCCGGGCCGAGCGGGAACGGCCGCGCGGGCGCCCGGCCCGCGGGCACCGCGTCCTCGTCCCGCGACGACCACGGCGTACGCAGCAGCGATCCGCCCTCGCTCTGCGCCCACACGCCGGGACGGCGCTGCGACCCCGACAGGGCCAGCACCAGCCCGGCCGACCGGCCGGCCGGCACGATCCGCGTGACGACCTCGTGGGGCAGGTCCACGGCGCGGGGCGAACCGGTGGCGGTCCCGGACGGCAGGCCGACGACTTCCAGTTCGCTCGCGCCGCGCGTGTTCCAGGCCAGTGCCGCGCTCCGGGCGTCGTGGGTGATCCGCAGGAGTTCGAGGTCGCAGCCCTCCCGCAGGGCGGCGACGGACCGGCTCAGCGGCGCCCCCTCGTCGTCGAGGCCGACGGCGAGCAGTGCCGCGAACTCACGACCGGCATCGCTGCGCAGCCACACCGTGTCTCCCCGGGGGGAGAATCCGCCGATCCACGGGTCCCCGTCGGCCACCGGCACGACGTGGACGGTGGCGAGGTCGCGCATGCGCACGATCACCGCCTCCCGCCGTCCGCGCGGCCCGCGGCGCAGCAGCGCGAGCTGGCCGTCCGCGCTCACGTCGCACACGCGGAGTGTCGCGCCGTCCGTCTCGGTGGCCAGGAGCATCGGCGCGGCCGACCCGTCGGGGTCGATCAGATAGGCGGACAGCCCGTCGCCGAAACCGGCCGACGCGGCAGCGGGCGTGGTGCCGGAGGGGGTGGCGGTCCCGAAGGGGGCCGTGGTGCCGGAGGGGGCCGTGGCGCGGGAGGGAGCCGTGGTGCGGGAGGGGGCGGCGGGCCGCCCCGTCTCGTCGGAGACCGCCGCCGGGCCGAGGAGCACGGCCCCGCCGCCCCGGCCGAACCGTCCGGGCAGCCCGGGACCGTCCGGCACCTGGAACGGCCCGGCGTACCGGTCGCCCCCGCCCGGAGACCCGCCGCCGCGGCCGCCGGGCGGGGCCGAAGAGGCGGACAGCGCCGTCGGTACCGCGACGGTGACGGCGACGGCCGTCCCGTCGTGCGTCCAGCACCCCAGGTAGGCCGACGTACCGGGTTCGGCCCCCGCGAGGACGTGGCGGCCGGTGCCGTCGGGACGTACGCACAGCACGCGCAGGTGCTCGCCGCCGCCGGGCGCCGTGGTGTAGGCGATCCAGCGCCCGTCCGGCGACCAGGACACCTCCCGCACGGGGTCGGGGTCGGCGTCGAGCAGCCGCACCTCGTCTCCGTCGACGGCCCCGGCCCACAGTTGCGGCACGCCACCGCGGTCACAGATGAACGCCACCCGCGTCCCGGACGGGTCGGCCGAGGGATACCAGCAGCCGTGCGCCGCGAGCCGGGTCGTGGCCTCCCGCGGTCCCGAGGCGTCCGGCAGCGGGACACGGGCGGGCGCGGCGCGGAGGGACTCGCGGTCGTCGGCGGGGTGGGCGGCCGGTTCCGCGTCGCGGACCGGTCGGGGGTCCGGGAACGGCTGGAGGCCGGAGGCGTGCGGAGGGCCCTGCGCGGCCCGGGTGCCGGCGGCCGGCCGGGCGGCGGCCGCACCATCACCGCCACCGCCGCCGTTTCCGCGCCCGTGGCACACCGGCCCGCCGCCGTCGGCCGCACCGGCCCCGTCGGCCGCACTGGTCCCACTGGTCCCGCCGTGCCGGCCGGCTCCGGGCCCGCCGGTCATATCCCGTGCGTCTGCAGCCATATCTCCAACAGAGCCACTTGCCACAGCGCGTTCGCCCCGCGCTTCGTACGGTGTGTGTCGGGCGCCGCCAGGAGTCCGGCGACGTAGGAGTCCTTGAACAGCCCGCGCCGCCGTGCCTGCGGGGCGGCCAGCGCCTCGCGGACCCGTTCGAGGACGGGCCCCGCCATGTGCGTGATCGCCGGGACCGGGAAGTACCCCTTCGGGCGGTCCACCACGTCCTGCGGCAGCAGCTTGTGGCCCGCCTCCTTGAGCACGCCCTTGCCGCCCTCGGCGAGCTTCAGTTCCGGCGGGCAGGCCGCGGCCAGCTCCACCAGCTCGTGGTCCAGGAAGGGCACCCGGGCCTCCAGGCCCCAGGCCATCGTCATGTTGTCGACCCGCTTCACCGGGTCGTCCACGAGCATGACGTGCGTGTCCAGTCTCAGCGCCGCGTCCAGGGCGCTCTCCGCACCCGGCACGGCCATGTGATCCCGCACGAAACGGCCCGAGACGTCGTCCGGCGCGAGCATGTCCGGGTGCAGCATCCCGGCGAGGTCGGCGTGCGGCCGGTCGAAGTACGTCTCCGCGTACTGCTCGGGCTCCTCCTCGCGGGCCACGGAGGCCAGTTCGGGGTACCAGCGGTATCCGGCGAACACCTCGTCGGCGCCCTGCCCGCTCTGGACGACCTTGACCTCCTTGGCCACCTGCTCGGACAGCAGGTGGAACGCGACCACGTCATGGCTGATCATCGGTTCGCTCATCGCGGCGATCGCCCCGTCCAGGGCCTTCGACACCCGCTCGGAGGGAACCATGAGCTGGTGGTGGTCGGTGGCGAACTCCCGGGCGACCAGGTCGGAGTACCGGAACTCGTCCCCCTGGGCGCCGCCCTCGGACTCGAATCCCACGCTGAACGTGGCCAGGTCCCGCTGCCCCTCGTCGGCCAGCAGGGCGACGATCAGGCTGGAGTCCAGACCGCCCGACAGCAGCACGCCCACCGGTACGTCCGCGACCATCCGGCGCCGCACGGCGGTGCGCAGCGCGTCGAGGACGGCGTCCCGCCACTCGTTCGGCCCCATGCCGGCGTACTCGGGCCGGCGGGTGTAGGACGGCTGCCAGTAGCGGTGGTCCCGGTGGCTGCCGTCCGGTTCCACGACCCGCACGGTGGCGGGCGGCAGCTTGCGCACCCCGGCCAGTACCGTACGGGGCGCGGTAACGGTCGCGTGCCAGCTCAAGTACTGGTGGACGGCCGCCGGATCCAGCGAGGTGTCGACGTCCCCGCCGGCGAGCAGGGCGGGAAGCGACGAGGCGAACCGCAGCCGTCCGGGCATGGGCGCCAGGTACAGCGGCTTGATGCCGAGCCGGTCACGGGCCAGCACCAGCCGCCCGGTGCGGTGCTCCACGAGCGCGAAGGCGAACATGCCGTGGAAGTGGTCGACGCACTCGGTGCCCCACTCCCGGTACGCGGCGAGGACGACCTCGGTGTCGGACGTCGACCGGAACCGGTGCCCGAGCCGCAGCAACTCCTCGCGCAGCTCCTTGTAGTTGTAGATGCAGCCGTTGAAGACGCAGGTGACCTCTTCGGCGATGTCCGTCATCGGCTGCGAGCCCTGCTCGGACAGGTCGATGATCTTCAGCCGCTGATGGGCCAGTGCCACCGCGCCCCGCGACCAGAGGCCGTGCCCGTCGGGGCCGCGCGCGGTCAGCCGGTCGCTCATGCGCAGCACGGCCGCGAGATCGGGCCGCCCGCCGTCGAACCGTATTTCACCGCTCAGACCGCACACGGCGCATCACCTCGCCGGTACTCGTGGCGGCCCGCGCCCCGGACGACTGCGACGTCCCGGACGTCCGGTGGGGTCTGCGCGGGTCCGCCGGCCGGAAGCCGGGCCGGGCTGGTGGACATGGGCTGGTGCCTCCTTGGGGGTGAGAGGGGAGGGTACGCCGGTCTCAGCGACCGGGGGTCCGGGCGGACCGGGAACGCGGAGGGTCACCGGCCGGCCGGGCGCGCGCGGCGACGCCGGCGTGGCCGGGGGAGGGGGGCAGGGCGGCCGGGTCACCCATGGCCCGGGCGTGCGCCGGTGCGCCGTCCGGCTGCGCGCGGGAGGCACCTCCCGCGACCTCCCGTGACGGACCGGGAACGGGCCCGAGAAGGCGGCCCGCGGGGCGAGACCCGAGGCGGCCCCGGGTCTCGGTGATCAGCAGGTCCGTGCAGGCCAGCAGGTCGTCCCGTTCGGCGGCACGGCGCATGCGGCGGGCGGCACCGCCGTCCGCCAGCGCCTGCTTCGCGAGTGTCTCGACGGCCGGCCAGTCACCGCTGTCCGCCAGCGCCGGACGCACCTTCGCCAGCAGCCGGCGCACGACATGCGCGGCGGAGGCCTCACGCCGCGTCTCCGGATGGACGAGACTTCCTTCGAGCCCGGACCGGGCGGCCCGCCAGGTCGCGGCCCGCAACCACTCGTGCCGCCCCTCGCAGCGGGGACCCGCCGAACCCTCCAGCCGACGGCGCGCCTCCACCACCAGGGCCCGGAAGAGCCCCGCGAGGAGCACGACGGTCTCCGCGCGCGGAGAGGAGTCGCACACCCGCAGTTCGAGGGTCTGCTGGTGGTCGGAGGGCCGGATGTCGTAGTAGATCATCCCCGGGTCGCTGATGACGCCCGACTCGACGAGACCACGCACGGCGGTGTCGTACGCCCCGGCGTCCGCGAAGCATCCGACCGGCCCCGCGGTGGGCCAGCGGTGCCACAGCATCGTGCGCCAGCTCGCGTACCCGGTGTCGGCGCCCTGCCAGTACGGGGAACTCGCCGACAGCGCGAGCAGCACCGGCAGCCACGGTGACACCTCGCACATGATCCGCACCGCGAGGTCACGGTCGGGCACGTCGACATGGACGTGGGTGCCGCAGATCAACTGCTCGTCGGCGATCCTCCGGTACTCGTCGACCATGCGGCGATAGCGGTCGCCGGGCGTGGGAGGCGCCCCGTCCGGCCGGGCCAGCGGCACGGTCCCGGCGGACACCACGGCCAGACCGTGGGCGGAAGCCGCCGCGTCCAGGGTCCGTCTGGACCCGGTGATGTCGCGGTACATTCCGTCCAGGGAGGTGTGCACCGCGCTGTTCGTCTCCACGGCCGCCTGCTGCAGCTCGGTCGTGAAAGTCTCTTCCGGCAGCCCTTCCAGTACCGCTGCAGCACGCGGTGCCAGCAGACCGGTCTCCACCTCCACGAGGTGGAACTCCTCCTCGACGCCGATGCGAACGACCAAAACGACTCCCGGTGACGACGGACGTACGCCTCGTTGTCCCAGCCCGGGGCCCGAACCCCGCATCCGGACGAAGCGGCAACCTGCGAGCCCTCGAGTGCCCACCCGCCCCCCGGCTAAGCCCCCGCCTTTCCCCGCACGGACGCCCCGCGGCGGGGAG
>DASTDN010000416.1:0-10951 GCA_035710365.1 Streptomyces sp.
GGAGCTGATCGGCCCCGGCCCCGCCGAGGGCGCCCAGGGCGACCCCCTCGCCGAACTGTTCGCCGCGGGCCCCAGCGAACCGCCCGCCGACCCGGTGCTGCGCCGCCTCTTCCCCGACGCCTACGGCGACCCCGGCCAGGCGTCGGCCTCGCCGCGGGAGGCCGAGGAGCGCCGCGCGCACTCCGCCGAGTTCCGCCGCTACACCGAGAACGACCTGCGGGCCGGCAAGCGGGAGAACGCGCTCGCGGTGATCCGCTCGCTGGACACCCTCTCCGGCGACGGCGGGGCCGTGCTGAAGCTGGCCCCCGAACAGTCCCGCCAGTGGCTCGGCTCCCTCAACGACCTGCGCCTCGCGATCGGCTCCCGCCTGGACATCGACGACGAGGACGACACCGAGCTGCTCTACCGGCTCCCCGACGAGGACCCGCGCAAGCCGATGGTGATGGCCTACCTGTGGCTGGGCGGTCTCCAGGAGACCCTCGTCACCACGCTCCTGCCGTGACGGGGCGGGCGGCGGACGGGACCGCCCCCCGCCCCGCGGAGCGGTGCCGTGACGTTCGCTCAGCGGATGCTCAGATCCGGATAACGATCACATCACCACCACCGTCACCTTTGCCGGTGTCCGCTCCTTATGTCCGCATCTTCCCGTGGTGTATGCCACAAACGTCCGGAGTGATCACGCTGCGTGCGTGATACACCTTCACGATCGCCCGGCGGACGCCATCCCTGTCCACGAGCCGGGTGCGCCACCGAACCGGCAACCGCCGGGCCAGGCAGCAACTCCAGCAGTCCGGGGGGATCGAGACCCGATCCGGAGCCGACGACAGGCCCGGATCGGCATGGAGAAAGGCGCATACATGACATCGGCGCAAGCCGCGAAGGAACACCAGGGCGACGACGGCACCACCCCCGAGGAGGGGTACGAGCGCGGGCTCGGCAGCCGTCAGGTCCAGATGATCGCGATCGGCGGCGCCATCGGCGTCGGCCTCTTCCTGGGAGCCGGGGCCAACATCGCCAAGGCGGGCCCCAGTCTCATCCTCATGTACGCCCTCGCGGGCGTCATCATCTTCTTCATCATGCGGGCGCTCGGCGAGCTCCTGCTCTACCGCCCGGTCTCGGGCTCCTTCGCCGAGTACTCGCGCGAGTTCCTCGGCCCGTTCTTCGGCTACTTCACCGGCTGGACGTACTGGCTGATGTGGGTGGTCACCGGCATGGCCGAGCTGACCGCCGCCGCCATCTACATCAACTACTGGTTCCCCGGCATCCCCCAGTGGGTGACGGCCCTGGTCTTCCTGATCGTGCTGTTCGTCGCCAACCTGATCTCGGTGAAGCTGTTCGGCGAGATCGAGTTCTGGTTCTCGATGGTCAAGGTCACCGCCATCATCGGCATGATCGTCATCGGCCTCGGCGTGCTCACCCTCGGCTTCAGCCAGGCCGGCGACACCGCCGCCGTCTCCAACCTGTGGGCCTTCGACGGCTTCTTCCCCAAGGGCATCGGCTCGTCCCTGATGACCCTTCAGGGGGTCATGTTCGCCTACCTCGCCGTCGAACTGGTCGGTGTCACCGCCGGCGAGTCCGACGACCCGGAGAAGACCCTCCCCAAGGCCATCAACACCCTGCCCTGGCGCATCGCCCTGTTCTACGTCGGCGCCCTCACCGTCATCCTCTGCGTGGTGAAGTGGACCGAGTTCGCCGACGAGGGCAGCCCCTTCGTCAAGGCCTTCGAGGTCATCGGCATCCCCGCCGCCGCGGGCATCGTGAACTTCGTCGTCCTCACCGCCGCCCTGTCCTCCTGCAACTCCGGCATGTACTCCACCGGCCGGATGCTGCGCGCCCTCGCCGAGAACGGCGAGGCCCCGCGCGTCTTCCGCAGGCTGTCCGCCACCAAGACCCCGGCCCTCGGCATCGGTGTCTCGGTGGTCTTCATGGGCATCGGCGTCGTCCTGAACTACACCGTCCCCGAGAAGGCCTTCGGCTACGTCACCTCCGTCGCCACCGCCGCCGGCATCTGGACCTGGCTGATGATCCTCGTCAGCCACGTCAGGTACCGCCGCGCCGTCGACGCCGGCCGGCTGCCCGCCTCCTCCTTCCCGGCCCCCGGCGGCGCGAAGCTGAGCTGGGTCGCCATCGTGTTCCTGCTCTTCGTGACCGGCCTGATCGCCTTCGACGCCGACGCCCGCGTCTGCCTCTACGTCATGGCCGGGTGGGCCCTCGCCCTCGCGGTCGGCTGGGCCGCCCTCAAGCGCGCCCACCCCGAGGTCGCCCGGCGACGCGACGAGCCGGAGTTCGAGAAGGCCTGACCCGCCCGACGCCCCGGAGCACCCCGGCGCGTTCCTCGTACGTCCCGGCATGTGGGCGGCTCCGTACCACCCCTCGGTAGGGAGCCGCCCACTGCTTATCCTGACGCCATGCTGACCATCACCCAGGACCTCCACGACCGGATCGTCGCCCACGCCCGCGAGGACCACCCGGACGAGGCGTGCGGCGTCGTCGCCGGCCCGGCGGGAACCGACCGCCCCGAGCGCTTCGTGCCCATGCTCAACGCGGCCCGCTCGCCCACCTTCTACGAGTTCGACTCGCAGGACCTGCTCAAGCTCTACCGCGACATGGACGACCGCGACGAGGAGCCGGTGGTCATCTACCACTCCCACACCGCGACCGAGGCCTACCCCTCCCGCACCGACATCTCCTACGCCAACGAACCCGGCGCCCACTACGTCCTCGTCTCCACCGCCGACACCGACGGCGCCGGAGACTTCCAGTTCCGCTCCTTCCGCATCGTGGACGGCGAGGTCGCCGAGGAAGAGGTCAGGATCGTCGAGACCGCTGAGTGCTCCGAACTCCCGTGAATCCCACCATGCGAACGAAAACCGTCCGGGAGGCGAGATCACACTCGGGCCCCCGCACCGGGAATCGATACGATGTGCCCATGGTTCTCCACGACGTGAGCGAGAAGACGCCGGGCATGCTGCTCGTGGCGCGGCTGCACGTCGACCTGTGCAGGCTCGCCAGCGCCATCTGTTGACGCCGGCCCCTGCCGCCGCACGGCCGTGAGCCGCGGCGCCCCGCCCCGCGTCCGACCAGGCACGCCCGCGCCGCCGTGCGCCCCGATCACCCACCTCCCGACAGGAGCCCCGAACCATGGCCATCGAGGTCCGCATCCCGACCATCCTCCGCACCTACACCGACGGTCAGAAGGCGGTGGAGGGCAGCGGCGACACTCTCGCCGAACTGTTCGCCGACCTCGAGACCCGCCACGGCGGCATCCAGGCACGCATCGTGGACGGCGACCAGCTCCGCCGCTTCGTCAACGTCTACCTCAACGACGAGGACGTCCGCTTCCTCGACGGCATCGACACCAAGGTCTCCGACGGGGACAGCATCACGATCCTGCCGGCCGTCGCCGGCGGCGCGGCCTGATGCGGTACGACTCCCCGCTCGCCGCGGTGGGCAACACCCCCCTGGTGCGCCTGCCGCGGCTCTCGCCCTCCGCCGACGTCTCGATCTGGGCCAAGCTGGAGGACCGCAACCCCACCGGCTCCGTCAAGGACCGCCCCGCCCTGCACATGATCGAGCAGGCGGAGAAGGAGGGCCGCCTCACCCCCGGCTGCACCATCCTGGAACCCACCAGCGGCAACACGGGCATCTCCCTCGCCATGGCGGCCCGCCTCAAGGGCTACCGCATCGTCTGCGTCATGCCCGAGAACACCTCGCGGGAACGCCGCGACCTGCTCACCATGTGGGGCGCCGACATCGTCTCCTCCCCGGCCGTCGGCGGCTCCAACACCGCCGTCCGCGTCGCCAAGGACCTCGCCGCCGACCACCCCGACTGGGTGATGCTCTACCAGTACGGCAACCCCGACAACGCCGGTGCCCACTACGCCACCACCGGCCCCGAGATCCTCGCCGACCTCCCCTGCGTCACCCACTTCGTCGCCGGCCTCGGCACCACCGGCACCCTCATGGGTGTCGGCCGCTACCTGCGCGAACACAAGCCCGGCGTGAAGATCGTCGCCGCCGAACCCCGCTACGACGACCTCGTCTACGGCCTGCGCAACCTCGACGAGGGCTTCGTCCCCGAGCTGTACGACGCCTCCGTCCTCACCACCCGCTTCTCCGTCGGCTCCGCAGACGCCGTCACCCGCACCCGCGAACTCCTCCAGCAGGAGGGCATCTTCGCGGGTGTCTCCACCGGCGCCGTCCTCCACGCCGCGATCGGTGTCGCCCGCAAGGCCCTGAAGGCGGGAGAGAGCGCCGACATCGTCTTCGTCGTCGCCGACGGTGGCTGGAAGTACCTCTCCACCGGTGTCTACACCGCCCCGACCACCGAAGAGGCCGTCGACACCCTCCAGGGCCAGCTCTGGGCCTGAACCGCCCCGGCCCCACGACGCGAGGTGGCGGACCCGGCCCCCGGCACCGGGTCCCTCACCCCCGCCCGTCCGGAGGCGGCACCCGGACCTCCCGCGACGCCCCCGTCCCCGAACGGCCCGCCCGGCCCTGACCCCCGCCCGCGGAACCCGGCGGCAGCGCCGTGGCCCCGGCCCGGTTCTCATGCCCCGGCCCGGCGGCAGTGCCGCGACCCGGGCCCGTCCTCGTACCCCGGCCCGGCGGCAGCACCGTGGCCCCGGCCCGTCCTCGTACCCGGCCCCGCGGTAGTGACGTGGCCCCGGCCCGTCCTCATACCTCGGCCCGGCGGCAGCACCGTAAGCCCAGCCCGTCCTCATGCCCCCGGCCCGGCGGCAGCACCGTGGCCGCCGCCGCGACCAGCGCCGACACCGCCACCACCGGCCACCGCGACGCACCCGCACCGCCGACGGCACCGAGGCCCCCCGCACCCGCGCGCCTCACCTCCACCACGAGCGCCCCGTTGCCAGCCGAACCGGTGACACCACAGGTGAGTTCGCCCACAACCGACCCAGGCGGAGGAGCGACCGGACGTTTTGCGGCTTACGCTCGACGGACCGCACACCGCACGCCCCCAGCTCTCCCCTCAGGTGCCCTGTCGTCCCGCCAGCGGAGGTTTCTGCTTCATGAAGCTCACCGTCGTCGGCTGCTCGGGGTCATTCCCCTCCGCGGAATCGGCCTGTTCGAGCTACCTCCTCGAGGCCGACGGCTTCCGGCTGCTCCTCGACATGGGCAACGGCGCCCTCGGCGAGATGCAGCGCCACTGCGGGCTCTACGACCTCGACGCGATCTACCTCAGCCACCTCCACGCCGACCACTGCATCGACATGTGCGGATACTTCGTGGCCCGCTACTACCGGCACGACGGCGGCCGCTGCGCCCCCATCCCGGTCTACGGCCCCGAGGGCACCGAGCACCGGCTGACCACGGCCTACGCCGACACCCCCACCGCCTCCTCGATGAGCGAGGTCTTCGACTTCCACACCGTGAAACCGGGCACCTTCGAGATCGGCCCGTTCACGGTGCACACCGAGCGCGTCGCCCACCCCGTCGAGGCCTACGGCATCCGTATCGAACACGGCGGCCGGACCCTGACCTACTCCGGCGACACCGGCGTGACCCCGGTCCTCGACGAACTCGCCCGCGACGCCGACCTGTTCCTGTGCGAGGCCGCCTTCACGCACGGCAAGGAGGACATCCCCGCCCTGCACCTCAACGGCCGCGAGGCGGGTGAGACCGCCGCCCGCGCCGGAGCCCGGCGCCTCGTCCTCACCCACATCCCGCCGTGGACGGACCCGCAGATCAACCTCGCCGACGCCCGCGCCGTGTTCGACGGCCCGGTGGACCTGGCCAGACCGGCGGCGACGTACGAGATCTGAGTCCGCCGGCCCCGCCCGGCCGGGCCCGGCCACCTGCCCGCCGAGGACCGTCGCCGGACCCGCCGGACCCGGACGGCGCCGCGGCGGCCCGGAGCCGCATCGCCCTCCTCGCCCCCCCCGGGCCCCTTCCCGCACCGTGAGCGGGCGCCCGCCCCCGGGCGACTAGGCTCGACCGCATGTCACGCATCGACGGCCGCACCCCCGAACAACTCCGCCCCGTCACCATCGAACGCGGCTGGAGCAAGCACGCCGAGGGCTCCGTCCTCGTCTCCTTCGGCGACACCAAAGTCCTCTGCACCGCCTCCGTCACCGAAGGCGTCCCCCGCTGGCGGAAAGGCAGCGGCGAGGGCTGGGTCACCGCCGAATACGCCATGCTGCCGCGCGCCACCAACACCCGCGGCGACCGCGAGTCCGTCCGCGGCAAGATCGGCGGACGCACCCACGAGATCAGCCGCCTCATCGGCCGCTCCCTGCGGGCCGTCGTCGACTACAAGGCCCTCGGCGAGAACACCGTGGTCCTCGACTGCGACGTCCTCCAGGCCGACGGCGGCACCCGCACCGCCGCCATCACCGGCGCGTACGTCGCCCTCGCCGACGCCGTCACCTGGGCCCAGGGCCGCAAGCTCATCCGCCCCGGCCGCAAGCCCCTCACGGGCACCGTCTCCGCAGTCTCCGTCGGCATCGTCGCCGGCGTCCCCCTCCTCGACCTGCGCTACGAGGAGGACGTCAAGGCCGACACCGACATGAACGTCGTCTGCACCGGCGACGGCCGCTTCGTCGAGGTGCAGGGCACCGCCGAGGCCGAACCCTTCGCCCGCGACGAACTGAACACCATGCTCGACCTGGCCGTTTCCGGCTGCGCGGAACTCGCCCGCCTCCAGAACGCGGCACTTGATACGGTCGCCGGAAAGTAAAGGGCGCCCCAAGGAGGACGGCCGCCGGAGGCAACCGGGCCGCCCTCCCCGGCGTCCTACCCGACACGGGCGTACGGCTCTCCGCCGTACGCCCGGCCCACGGGCCGCCGGGCCCACACCGAGGAGGGATCGCACCCATGGCCGCGAGCCGACGCCGCCGTAGCCGTATCGCCATCGCCACCGCAGCGATGGCCGCCGCCGTACTGACGGCCGGCCTGACCACCGGCTGCGACGCCGTCGACAAGGCGCTGGACTGCGTGCAGACCGCCGACGCCATCGCCGACAGCGTCACCGGCCTTCAGCAGGCCGTGGAGAACGCCTCCGACGACCCCACCCAACTTGAGGAATCCCTCGACTCCATCGAGAAGGACCTCGGCGACATCGGCGACAAGACCGACAACTCCGACGTCGACAAGGCGGTCGCCGACCTCAACAAGGCCGTCGATAACGTCCGCACCGCCGTGGAGAACGGCGACGACACCCCCGACATCAGCCCCGTCACCGACGCGGCCGGCGAGCTGACCAAGGTCTGCACCCCGTAACCACGGGCACGGACGGCCGGGTGGCGGGACAGGGCGGCCGGAGGGGCAGGGATACTACCCCCCATGACGCGCCTGATCCTCGCCACCCGCAACGCCGGAAAGATCATCGAGCTCCGCGAGATCCTCGCCGACGCCGGACTTCCCCACGAACTCGTCGGCACCGACGCCTATCCCGAGGTGCCCGACGTGAAGGAAACCGGCGTCACCTTCGCCGAGAACGCCCTCCTCAAGGCACACGCCCTGGCCCGGGCCACGGGACTG
The DNA here is from genome assembly GCA_035710365.1 of Streptomyces sp. GTDB lineage: Bacteria > Actinomycetota > Actinomycetes > Streptomycetales > Streptomycetaceae > Streptomyces. The sequence continues at coordinate 7,501 of DASTDN010000416.1, forward strand.
CCGGCCGTCGCCGACGACTCGGGCCTCTGCGTCGACGTCCTCGGCGGCGCCCCCGGCATCTTCTCCGCCCGCTGGGCCGGCCGCCACGGCGACGACAAGGCCAACCTGGACCTGCTCCTGGCCCAGCTCTCCGACATCGACGACCCGCACCGCTCCGCCCACTTCGCCTGCGCGGCGGCCCTCGCCCTCCCGGACGGCACGGAACGGGTGGTCGAAGGCCGGCTCCTGGGCACCCTCCGCCACACCCCCGCCGGCTCGGGCGGCTTCGGCTACGACCCGATCCTCCAGCCGGAGGGCCACACGCGCACCTGCGCGGAGTTGCCTTCCGCGGAGAAGAACGCGATCAGCCACCGGGGCAAGGCGTTCCGGGAGCTTCTTCCGGTGGTGCGGGAGTTGCTGGGCTGAGCGGCAGCCACTGAGGGGCCGTCCGGTGGGACGGCCCCTCTTCCTGTGCGGCCGGTGGGATTCGAACCCACATAGGCTTTCGCCCGAGGCCACCTAAAGACCTAGCGTATTCCAGTTCCGCCACGGCCGCCGGACGGTCATCGTGCATGACCGGGACGGCACTCAGTGTACGGGGAACCGTTCACCCGGCGTCGGCCGCCCCGGACTTCCGCCGCCCCGGCGCGCACCGGCGTACGAAGGGCGCGTCAGATGCCCAGGTCCTTGATGATCTTGGCCACGTGGCCTGTCGCGCGGACGTTGTACAGGGCGCGTTCGACCTTGCCCTCCTCGTCCACGACGATCGTGGAGCGGATGACTCCCCTGTAGGTCCGGCCGTAGTTCTTCTTCTCGCCGAACGCGCCGTACGCGTCCAGGGCCTTCTTGTCCGGGTCGGCGAGGAGGGTGACCTCGAGGGATTCCTTGTCGCGGAACGCGGCGAGTTTCTCCGGCTGGTCGGGGGAGATGCCGATGACGTCGTAGCCCGCGCCGGCGAGGACGCCGAGGTTGTCCGTGAAGTCGCAGGCCTGCTTCGTGCAGCCGGGCGTCAGGGCCGCCGGGTAGAAGTACACGATGACCTTGCGGCCCTTGTGGTCGGCCAGCGAGACCTCGTTGCCGTCGGCGTCGGGCAGGGTGAAGGCGGGGGCGACGTCCCCGGGCTGGAGGCGCTCGGTCATCGGTCTGGACTCCTCGTACGTGCGTGAAGGGGTGGTGCCGGTCCGAGCCTAACGGGGGGTGGTGGCCGTGCGGCGGGGCACGAAGCTGACAGACTGTGGGCAAACAGCGTCAGAAGACTTCGGAGGCCGTACGGTGGCGGACACGTCGGACACCAGAACCCCGGCGCAGATCGAGGCGGACATCAGGCGGCGCCGCGAGGTGCTGGCCGAGACCCTCGACGAGATCGGGGTGCGGGTGCACCCCGCGACGATCGTGGGGGACGCGAAGGCCAAGGTCGCCGCGAGCGTCGACCACACCCTCGGGCGGGCGTACGTCGGTGTGAACCGTGCCGTCAGCGAGGTGAAGGCGCGGTTCACCGACGAGGAGGGCGCGCCCCGGCTGGAGCGTGTCGTGCCGGTGGCGCTGCTCGTGGCCGGTGTGGTGGGGCTGCTCGCCATGAGCGCGCGGGGCCGTGGCCGCGAGGGCCGGCGCTGAGTCCCGTGGGCCGGGGCGCGGGCGACCCGGCCGCGCGGGTCCGGGCCGCGGGCAGGTAGGTTCAGGGGTGTGAGCGCCAATGAACACCACACCCACGACAAGCTGCCCATCCGGATGCTGCACGACCGTGTGCTCGTGCGGCAGGACACCTCCGAGGGCGAGCGGCGTTCCGGGGGCGGCATCCTGATTCCCGCGACGGCGGCGGTCGGCCGTCGGCTGGCCTGGGCCGTGGTCGTCGCGGTGGGCCAGAACGTACGGACCGTGGAGCCGGGCGACCGGGTGCTGTACGACCCGGAGGACCGGGCCGAGGTGGAGGTGCGCGGCGTTCCGTACGTGCTGATGCGCGAGCGGGACCTGCACGCCGTTGCCGCGGACCGGTTCGAGGGGTCGGAGGACTCCACGGGGCTCTATCTCTGAGCCGAGTGTGTCGAGGGGCCGGTGACGGTCACCGCCGGAGTGCCGGTGGTGACCGTCACCGGCCCCTCGTCGTGTGCCGTGCGGGTCAGATTCCGTCCGCGGGGCCGCCCGTGGTGGTGCCGTCGGTGGTGCCGCCCGAGGTGGGCGGGCCCGTGGTCCCGCCGTCGGTGGTGCCGCCCGAGCCGGTCGTGGCGCCGCCGTCCGTCGTGCCGCCCGAGGTGGGCGGGCCCGTGGTGCCGCCGTCGGTCGTGCCGCCGGTGGTGGGGGTACCGGTGGTGCCGCCCTGGGTCTGGCCCTCGACGGTGCCGGGGGTGGGGGTGCCGGGCGGGGTGCCGCCCGTGGTGGTGCCGCCGTCGGCGGGGTCGTCGGTGCCGGGGTCGGTGGGGGTGCCGGTGGCGGGGGGCCGGGAGGGGTCGCCGGTGTCCTTCTGGACCTTGAGGTCGAAGTCGGTGACGGGCTTGCCCTTGAGCGCGGCGGCGGTGTACTGGCCCCAGATCTCGGCGGGTGCGCCGCCGCCGTTGATGCGGGGCAGGCCCAGGGCGCCGTACAGCGGTTTGTGTTCGGCGGTCTCGGGGTCCTGGCCCATGACGGCGATGACGGTGGCGAGTTCGGGGGTGTAGCCGGCGAACCAGGCGGCCATGTCCTGTTCGGCGGTGCCGGTCTTGCCCGCGGCGGGGCGGCCCGCGGCCTGGGCGGCGGTGGCGGTGCCGTTCTGGACGACGCTGCGCAGGACGGCGGTGGTGGTGTCGGCGGCTTCGCGGCTGATGGCCTGCCTGGTCCGGCGTTCGGGCAGGTCGAGGATGTCCCGGCCGTCCTTGGTGACCTTCTCGACCATGCTGTACGTGCCGTGTTCGCCGTGGTTGGCGAGCGTGGCGTAGGCCTGGGTCATGTCGAGGACGCTGGCGGTGGCCACGCCGAGCGCGATGGACGGGGAGGGCGTGAGGTCGGGGGTGGTGCCGGGCACGCCGAGGTCGACGGCGGTTTCGCGGACCTTGTCGGAGCCGACGTCGACGGCCATCTGCGCGTACACGGCGTTGACGGACTTGTCGGTGGCCTCGCTGACGCTGATGTCGCCGTAGTCGACGTGGTCCTCGTTCTCCGGGGCGTAGTGGCCGCCGGACCAGCCCTGCACGGGGCGCTGGTCGGTGCCGTCGTAGACGGTGGCGGGGGTGATGGGGCGGCCGTCCTGGGTGACGGAGTCGTTCTCGACGGCGGAGGTGAAGACGAACGGCTTGAACGTGGAGCCGACCTGGAAGTCGCGGCGGGTGGCGTTCGGGGTGTACTGCTTGACGTAGTCGATGCCGTTGTACATGGCGACGACCTTGCCGGTCCTGGGGTCGATGGAGGCGCCGCCGGCGCGGACGTAGCGGTCGACGCGGTTGTGCTTCTTGTCGAGCTTGTCGATCAGCTTGTCGTTGACGGCCTTCACGAAGGCGTCCTG
>DASTDN010000417.1:0-6955 GCA_035710365.1 Streptomyces sp.
CTGCCCCGCCGGGCGCGCGCTGCCGCGAGCGGACCGGGCGGCGCTCGCGGGTGCGCAGCCCCGTCCCGCCGCCGGCCGGGGGGCGGTGACGTGTGCGGGGTGTCTCCGCCGCCCGCACCGGCATCCGGGGTACCGGTCACACCCCCGCCACCAGGGGAAACGTGAGTCACGGCCTGGCGGGACGAACGGTGATACGCGCGCTGTATCACCGATGCCCGCATTGATATTGGACGTGTCGGTTCCGCCTTCTTACGGTGATCCAAACATTCGATTTTCGCCGAGGGGGCCGCCCATGGCCGATTCCGTCCTGACGACCGCGAGCGCCGACCGCACGGGACTGCGCCGGGTCCTGCTGTCCAGTTTCGCGGGCACCGCCATCGAGTGGTACGACTTCTTCCTCTTCGGGTCGGCCGCCGCGCTGGTGTTCCCGCACGTCTTCTTCCCCGAGTCCGACCCGGCCACCGGCACCCTGCTGTCGTTCGCCACCTACGCCGTGGCGTTCCTCGCCCGCCCTCTCGGCGGAATCGTCTTCGGACGCATGGGTGACGTGGTGGGCCGTAAACAGGCCCTGATCGCCACGCTCTTCCTCGCCGGCGCGGGCACCTTCCTCATGGGCTGCCTGCCCGGCTACGACACCATCGGTGTGACCGCCCCCGTGCTGCTGGTGGTACTGCGCCTGGTGCAGGGCCTGGGCCTGGGCGGCGAGTGGGCCGGCGCGGTCACGCTGTCCGCGGAACACGCCGAAGCCGGCGGCCGGCAGGCCCGCAGGGGCGTGCTCACCTCCTGGACACAGCTCGGGGTGCCCGCGGGCAACCTCATCGCGGTGGGCGCGCTCACCGCCGCCAGCACCCTCCTGCCGGACGAGGCCTTCCTGTCCTGGGGATGGCGCCTGCCGTTCCTGGCGAGCGCCGTGCTGGTGGCCGCGGGCTGGTGGATGCGGATCAAGGTGGAGGAATCGCCGCTGTTCGAGGCGGCCGAACCCGTCCGCGCGCCGGTGCGCGAGGTACTGACCCACCACTGGCGCGAAGTCCTGCTCACCGTGGGCATGCGCATCGCCTCCGACGTGTCCTACTACGTCTTCGCCGTCTTCGCGCTCTCCTACCTCTCCGGCACCATGGGCCTGCCACGCCACTGGGGCCTGTGGGGCGTGATCGCCGGCTCCGTCCTCCAGCTCGCCCTCATCCCGGCCGCCGCTGCCGCCTCCGACACCTACGGCAGACGGCCCGTCTACATCGCCGGAGCCGCCGCCGTCGCCGTCGGCGCGGTCGTCGCCTGGCCGATGATCGCCACCGGCTCCCTGGCGGGCGTGATCGGTGCCATCACCATCGGCCTGGCCGCCCAGGCGGTGATGTACGGACCGATGGCCGCCTTCATCACCGAGCTGTACAGCACCCGGCTGCGCTGCTCCGGCTCCTCCTTCGGCTACCAGGTGGCCGGCATCGTCGGCGGCGCGCCCGCACCGCTCGTCGCCACCCTGCTCGTCGACCGCTTCCACACCACCACGGCGGTGACCGTCTACGTCGTGCTGACCGCGGTCCTCGCCGGCACCAGCGCCTACCTGTCCCGCGAAACACGCTGGACGCGGCTCTCCGGCTCCACCCCCACCGCCCTCCCCGCGCCCGCCGGAGGAAGCAAGTGAACCCCACCGCGATCACCGCGATCCGCCGCCGCCTCACCGAGCGGGGACTGACCGGCTACGTCGCCGCCACCCCCTCGAACCTCTTCTACACCACCGGCTTCCGGAGCTACTTCGTCTCCGAGTGGTGGCGGATGCACGGCACCGTCTTCACCCTGGTGCCCGCCGACCCCGCCGCACCGGTCCTGCTGGTGGTCAGCGACTTCGAGGAGAAGACCGCCCGCGCCGCGGCCCCCGGCACCGGACTGCGCACCTACCGCCTCTGGGTCGACCTGCACACCGCGCAGGAGATGGCCGCCGAACCCGGCCCGGACCACCTCGCCGTCCGCCCCGAGCAGTACGACCCCCTCGAACTGGACCGCGTCCTGGCCGACGCCCTCCGGGAGACCGGCATGCACCGCGGCGTGCTCGGAACCGACCTGCAACACCTGCCCGTACCGGCCCTGCGGCGGCTGGAACGCTGCGCGCCCGACGCCCGCTGGGACGACTTCACCGACGACGTCTACGCGATCCGGCTCGTCAAGGAACCCTGGGAAGTCGACCGGCTGGCACGGGGCGTCGAACTGTCCGAACACGGCATGGCCGCGGCCGTGAAGGAACTCGCCGACGGCATGACGGCACGCGACGTGCGCCTGCTGTACCAGGCGGGCGTCACCAGGGCGGCCCTGGAGAACCCGCGCTTCGCGGACTACACCGACAACTGGGTCCTGCCCGCGGTCGGCTCGCGCACCTCCGCCGACTACGGCGCCCGCGACGGCCGGCTCGCCGCCGGTGACCTGGTGAAGTTCGACTGCGGCACCACCGTGGGCGGCTACCGCTGCGACGGAGGCCGCACCTTCGCCTACCGGCACCGCACGCCCGACGCGGAACGCCTGTACGGCGTGCTGTGCGAGGCGCAGCGCCTGGCCCGGTCCATGATCCGGCCCGGCACCGTCGTCGGCGACGTCTTCCGTGCCGCCATGCGCCACGTGCACGACAACGGCTTCCCGTCCTACGCACGCGGCCACGTCGGGCACTCGGTGGGCATCGACACCTTCCACGAGGAACCGCCCTACATCTCACCCGGCTCCACCACCGTGATCGAGCCGGGAATGGTCTTCGCCGTCGAGGTGCCCTCCTACACACCCGACGTCGGCGCCGTGATGATCGAGGACATGCTGGTGGTCACCGAGGACGGCTCACGCCTGTTGCACGGACTGCCGCACGAACTCACCGTGGTGTGATGGAGATCCGCCTGCTGGAGGCGTTCCTCGCCGTCGCCGACGAACTGCACTTCGGCCGGGCCGCCCGGCGGCTGGGCATCGCCCAGCCGCCACTGAGCCAGCGGATACAGCGGCTGGAGCGCGAGCTGGACGTACGGCTCTTCGACCGCGACCGGCACGGAGTGTCGCTCACCCCGGCGGGCTCGGAGATCCTCGACCACGCCCGGCGCGTCGTGGCCGGCGCGGAGCACATCACCCGGCTGGCCCGCGGCATCCGCTCCGGAGAGAGCGGCACACTCCGTATCGGCGCCGTCGGATCCGCCTTCTACCAGGCCCTTCCCCACCTGCTGGCGCCGAGCCGCAAGCACCTGCCGCACCTGGCGCTCACCGTCCGCGAGATGGAGACCCCCCAACAGCTCGACGCGCTGCTCGCCGCCGAACTCGACGTGGGACTGGTGCGCCCGCCGGCCCGGCGGGGGCTGCGCTCACGCACCGTGTGGCGGGAACCGCTGGTGGTGGCGCTGCCCTCGGAGCACCCGCTCGCCTCCGCCGCCGCCATGACGGTGAGCGACCTGGCGGGGGAGCCGCTGGTGCTCTTCCCCCGGGCCAGCGGACCCGGCTACTGGGACCAGCTCGACACCCTGCTGCGCGGCGCCGACATCGCCCTGGAACCCGTGGCCGAGGCGGACCACGTCACCACCATGCTCGGACTGGTCGCTCTCGGCGCCGGTCTCGGTCTCGTACCGGCCTCGGCGCAGGTGCTGCGCCTGGCCGGAGTGCGCTTCCTGCCGCTGACGCCCCGCACCGAACTGCCGCTGGCCGCCGTGATCAACCCCGACACGCTCACCCCGGCCGTCGACCGCTTCCTGTCCACCCTGCCCGCCGAACCCGCACGTCCCGAAGGACCCGCATGACGCTCGCACCGCCCGCAGCCGCACCCGGCCCGGCCCACTGGATCGGCCTCGACGAGACCTGGACGACCCGCAACTACCACCCCCTGCCCGTGGTGGTGGCACAGGCCGAGGGCGCATGGCTGACCGACGTGGCCGGCCGCCGCTACCTCGACCTGCTCGCCGGGTACTCCGCGCTCAACTTCGGCCACCGCCACCCCGCCCTGGTCGACGCCGCCGTCGGACAACTCGGCCGGGTGACCCTGACCAGCCGCGCCTTCCACCACGACCGCCTCGGCCCGTTCTGCCGCGACCTGGCCGCCGCCACCGGCACCGAGATGGTGCTGCCCATGAACACCGGCGCCGAGGCCGTCGAATCCGCGCTGAAGGTGGCCCGGCAGTGGGCCTACCGGGTGAAGGGGGTGCCCGCGGACCGGGCGGAGATCGTCACGGCCGGCGGCAACTTCCACGGCCGCACCCTGTCGATCGTGAGCTTCTCCACCGACGAGAGCGCCACCGCCGGTTTCGGCCCGTTCACGCCCGGCTTCCCCTCGGTGCCCTACGGCGACGCGGACGCCCTCGCGGCGGCGCTGACCGACCGGACCGCGGCGGTGCTGCTGGAACCGGTCCAGGGGGAGGCGGGCGTCGTCGTGCCGCCGCCCGGCTACTTCACGCGGGTCCGTGAACTGTGCGACCGGCACGGTGTGCTGCTGATCGCCGACGAGGTCCAGTCCGGGATGTGCCGCACCGGGCCCGTGCTGGCGCTCGACCACGAGGGCGTGCGCGCCGACCTGTACACCCTCGGCAAGGCGCTGGGCGGCGGGCTGCTCCCGCTGTCGGCGGTGGTCGGGCGGGCCGACGTGCTCGGGGTGCTGCGGCCCGGCGAGCACGGCTCCACCTTCGGCGGCAACCCGCTGGCCTGCGCGGTCGGCGAGGCGGTGCTGCGCCTGGTGGAGACCGGCGAGTTCCAGGCACGGGCCGCGGAGCTCGGCGCCCACCTGCACGGCCGGCTCGCGGAGCTGCTGGGCCGCGGGATCACCGCGGTGCGCGGCCGGGGGCTGTGGGCCGGCATCGACGTGGACCCCGCGCTGGGGACCGGCCGCCGGATGTGCGAGCGGCTCGCCGCCCGCGGTGTGCTGGTGAAGGACACCCACGGCTCGACGCTGCGGATCGCCCCGCCGCTCGTGGTCGAGCGGTCCGACCTGGACACCGCGCTGGACACGCTCGCCGCGGTACTGGCGGACGCCGCTTCCTGACCGGCGGCGGACTGCCCGACGGGGCGCTCGCCGGGCGCCCCGTCGGGAAGGGAACACGCGGGGTGTCCCGTCGGGACGGTCGCACGCGGGGTGTCCCGAACACAGCGGCCGAGCCTGCCGGGCGCGAGCACGGGGACCGCCCCGGACCCGCACGAGGTGCGGGCCCACCGCGCACAGGACGGCTTCCGGGCGCCGGTTCGCGGACCGGTGGCCCGTCTCAGCGGCCCAGGGCGTCGCTGAGTTGCTGCTTGGTCATCGACGAGCGGCCTTCGATGTTCTTCTTCTTCGCCTCCTGGTAGAGCTGGTCCCTGGTCGGACCGCCGGGACCACTGTGCGAACGCTGCCCGCCGCGCTGCGAAGCGGACTTCGGGTCACGCGTGGACGTCTTGCCGGCCGACCTCGACTCTCCGGAGCGGGCGCGTTCCTTGTTGACCGTGCGGGCGGCGATCTCCTTCGCCCGTCCCTCGGAGGTGCCGCGCTTCTCGGCCCCTTCCTTGATGTGTTCGTACTGGCGCTCACGCTTGGGGCTGGATCCCGCGGGCATGGTCTGCTCCCTTCTCCTCGACGGGTGACGAGTGTCCATCGTCCTCGGCGCCTACTCGGCTACCCCTGTCCGACCCGCGAAACCACCGGCCCGCGAATCGAGAGCTCCGGCCGGGAGGACCCGCCGTGCCCCCGCGGCGGGGAAACCGCGGGGCGAGCGGAGGGTGCGCCCGTTGCCGGGGCGTCCAGGCATATGGCCGCGGCGCATCGCACACGGAGCCCGCTGGGCCCGGGGAGCCGCCCCGCGCCCCGGCCGGACCGCGGTGTGTCTCAGGCTCCCGGCCCCGGGTCGGGAGCCACGGGCTGGTGTATGCCGGCCCTCGCGGCCTCCAGCTGGGCGGCGAACGCGATGCCGAGGAAGAGCGCCACGGCGGTGAGGTGGGCCCACAGCAGCAGGGCGATGAAGGCGGTGAGCGGGCCGTAGATCGTGCCGAAGGCGCCGCTCTCGCCGACGTACAGCGCGAGCAGCCAGGTCGCCGAGATCCACAGCACGAGGTGGACGGCGGAGCCGAAGGCCAGCCAGGTGTAGCCGGGCTGGCTGCGCCGGGGCGACCAGCGCAGGATCACGGCCGAGGCGACCCAGGCCAGCAGCAGTCCCGCAGGCACCTCCAGGTAGGCCCACCAGCCGGTGCCGCCCGGCGGCTCCCCGAGGGAGCGCGTGACGGCGTCGCCCACGGCCTCACCGGCGACGAGCACCAGGAAACCCAGCATCATGGGCAGGCCGGCGGTGAGGGCGAGCAGCAGCGCCCGGGTGTACTTGCGCGGGAAGGGGCGGTCGCGTTCGATGCCGTAGATCCGGTTGGCGCCCCGTTCGATCTGCCCCATCGCGGAGGCGAGGTTGAGCAGGGCGAAGCCGAGGCCCAGCCACAGCGCGAGCATGCTCCACGCGTCGCTGTGGGCAGTGCGGCGGGTCCCCTCGAACGCGTTCTTCACCACCTCGGCGCTGGCGCCCGGCACGATGCGGCCGAGGGTGAGTTCGATGATCTCGCCGACGCGTTCGGTGTGCACGGAGGTCGCCAGACCGACGAGCACCACGGTGAAGGGAACCAGGCCCATTACCATCTGGAAGGCGAGGGCCCGCGCGTTGCTGAAGCCGTCCGCGTAGCGGAAGCGCGTGAAGGAGTCGGCGAGCAGCCGCAGACCCCCGTACCGGCGCAGGGCGGTCAGTGCTTCGTCGCCGGAGAGTTCCTCTCCGAGCATGTCTCTGGTCTGCGGGACGTGGACGGCGGTTCCCACGATGCGTTCGGCTCCTCGGGTCGGGCGGCGCGTGCGGCTTGCCACCCGTCCGGATGCCCCGCGAACGCGCCGGTAGCACAACGGCGACCCCGCCGGGCACGTCCCGGCTCCCGGCCGCCCCCGTACGCGACCGCCGCCGGCTGCCGGAAACCCCGGGCGGCCGGGCCGGGGGACGCCCGTGACCATGGCCCG
>DASTDN010000418.1:0-8547 GCA_035710365.1 Streptomyces sp.
GCCACGTGTGACGGAGGTCGCGCGGAACCGCCGCCGGAGTCCCGTACCCCGGCCCCGGCGGCCCCAGCCGCACCCACGGCACACCCCTCTCCGAGCCCCACCGCACGCGGCGCGACCGCGTCCGGGGTCGCCGCCGCACACGCGGCACGACCGCTTCCGAACCCCGCCGCCCAAAGACCCGACCGCATCCAGGGCGGTCGCCGTGCGTGCGGCTTGACCGTTTCCGCGCCCTGCCGCACACGCGGCACGACCGTTTGCGGATCTCGCCGCCCCCTGGGCACGACCACCTCCCGGGTCGCCGCCGTGCACGGGGCTCGACGGGGTCCGGACTCCGCCGCGCACGCGGAACCGTTCCCGAGCCCGCCGTCTGCGAGCCCCACCGCACGCGGCGCGACCGCTTCCGGGCCCCGGTCGCCGACCGGACAGCCCGTCACATCCTTCTCCCGGCGGGACATCCGGGATCACCCGGGTGTTCCGCCGGGGGTCTCCCGCACGTCACACACGCCCCTCTACGATCGGCCCGCACCACGAGAGACACCACGCAGACGTCATGCACACAGCACGCACACGGCTCAGCAGGAGGCGCTCATGGGAACGCAGGGATCGGACGAGCGGACGGGCGGTACCGGGCGGCGGGCGCTTCTCGGCGCGGCGGTGCTGGGGGCGGGCGGAGCGGTCCTCGGGCTGTCCGGCACCGCGAGAGCCGCCGACGCGGCGGGCGCCGCCCGGGGCGGAGGGCTGAAGAGCCTGCCCGTGCCGACGATCATCGGCCACCGGGGTGCCAGCGGTTACCGCCCCGAGCACACTCTCGGCTCCTACCAGCTCGCCCTCGACCTGGGCGCCGACATCGTCGAGGCCGGCGACCTGGTGCCCACCAAGGACGGCCACCTCGTCTGCCGCCACGAACCGGAGATCGGCGGCACCACCGACGTCGCGGACCACCCCGAGTTCGCCGACCGGAAGAAGACCACGCTCCTCGACGGCGTCTCCGTCACGGGCTGGTTCACCGAGGACTTCACCCTCGCCGAGCTGAAGACCCTGCGGGCCAAGGAGCGCATCCCCGCCAACCGCCCCCACAACACCCTCTACGACGGCCGCTGGGAGATCCCCACCTTCGAAGAGGTGCTGCGCTGGCAGGACGAGCAGACCCGCAAGAACGGCAAGCTGGTGTGGATCTACCCGGAGCTGAAGCACCCCACCTACTTCCGCAAGCTGGGCCTCGGCCTGGAGGAGCGCGTCGCCCGGGTGCTGCGCGCCCACGGCAAGGACAAGAAGGGCTCGCCCGTCATCCTGCAGTCCTTCGAACCGACCAGCGTCCAGCGCATGCGCCGGCTCGTCCGCAACCCGCTGGTGGTGCTGCTCTCCGGCGCGAACACCCGCCCCTGGGACTTCCAGGAGACCGGCGACCCCCGCACCGTCGCCGACCTGGTCACCCCGGCCGGCCTGGCGGAGATCGCCTCCTACGCCCAGGGCATCGGCCCCACCCTCGACCTCGTCATCCCGAAGGACGCGAGCGGCAGGCTCACCGCCCCGACGACGCTTGTACGGGACGCGCACGCCGCGGGCCTCGTCCTGCACCCGTACACCATGCGCAACGAGAACCCGTTCCTGCCGGCCGAGTTCCGCAAGGGCACCGACGCGGACGCCTACGGCGACGTCTTCGGCGCCTACCGGGCCTACTTCGCCACCGGCATCGACGGTGTCTTCACGGACCAGCCCGACACCGGCCTGCTGGCCCGCGCGGACTTCGCCGACCGCTGAACCGCCCGCCCCGGACGGGGTGAGCCGCGGCCGTCCGGGCAGCCCGACGCCCGGACGGCCACGCCGTCCGCCCCTGAGGCCCGGCCCGTCCCGGCCCCCCTCGCCCTGCGTCGGCCGCCCGCCCTCGCCGTCGACCGCACCGCGCTGCGCGACGCCGCGTCCCGGCGGCCGCACAGCCGCCCCCGCCCGCCGGCGGTCCTGTTGGCGCCGAAAGGCCCGGCATACCGGGCGAGCGCGGGGGAGTTGGGTATGTCACAGGGCCGCCTTGGGCCGGAACGCTCCAGATGTCTGGGGTGTCCGAGGAGATTGCTCACACCGGAGGTTGCGGCTCTCCGAGTCCGGGGATAGGAGTGGGGGACAACAGGCGATCAAGTGAGCGGGAGGCGTGCGCACATGGGCATGAGCGTGACCATCTCTGCGGCGACCGTGCAGGACGCTGAGCAGATCTTCAGACTGCAGTACCTCTGCTTCCAGAGTGAGGCCGCGCTGTACGGCAACTACCGCATCGACCCGCTCGTCGAGACCCTCGACGCGGTGCGCGAGGAGGTCACCCAGGACTGTGTCTTCGTGGCCCGCCTCGGCGACGAGGTCGTCGGCTCGGTGCGCGGCCGGATCACGGAGGACGGCGCCGCCGCCATCGGCAAGCTGTGCGTCCACCCCCGCCTCCAGGGCCACGGCATCGGCGCCCGCCTGCTCAGGGCGGCCGAGGCGGCCCTGACCGACGAACGCGGCGCGACGACGTTCCGCCTCCACACCGGCCACCGCAGCGAGGGCAACCTCGGCCTGTACCGCAAGGTCGGCTACGAGACGGTCGGCACGGCCCAGGGCACCGACGGCGTCCCCATGATCGTCCTGGAGAAGCGCGCGGGAGCCTACGTCCAGACCGCGTGACGACGCCCGGGGCGGGCGCGTTCAGACGGCCGGGCTCCCGGTGCCGCCCGTACCCGACTTCCGCAGCCAGAAGATCGCCGAGACCGGCAGCAGGACCGGGATGAAGAGGTACCCCATCCCGAAGTCCGACCACACGGTCGCGTCGGGGAAGGCGGACGGATCCCCCAGGGTCCACGTCCCCACGACGAGTACGCCGAGCAGCTCGGCCGCGCAGCACGCCAGCGCCGCGCGCCGGGCCCGCTCCCCGCCCCGCACCAGCGAGTACGTGATGAACCCGTACACCAGCCCCGCCACCGCCGACAGCGCATAGGCGAGCGGCGCGCGGTCGAACTCCGTCGCGATCTGGTACGCCGACCGCGACACCGCGCCGACCACCATCACGCCGTACAGCCAGACCAGCAGCATCCCGGGTCCGCCGATGAGCCTCTTCCCGGTCATCTCAGCCTCCCCAGATGTCGTGGAGCCGCAGTTCGAGCACGGCCAGGACCACGCCGGAGGCGGCGACCGTCACCGAGCCCCAGCGGGAGCGCTCCGCCAGCGACAGGAAGCCCGCCGCGGGCACGCACACGAACGCGCCGAGCAGATACGCCACGAAGACCGTCGTGCCCTGGTCCGCCTCCTCGCCCCGCGCCAACTGCACGATGCCGACCACCAACTGCACGAGGGCCAGCAGCGTCACCACGGCCATTCCGATGAAGTGCCAGTCCTTCGTCGGCTCGTCGCGGTGGGCGGCCCAGCCGCACCAGGCGGCGAGCGACAGCGCGGCGACGGCGGTCGCCAGGGTGAGCGCATCAAGCATGGCCAAGACCCTAGTACGGGCCCCGGGGCCCCCTGAGCCCGGCCCCGGCCCGCACCGTAGGGTCGACGCCATGAAGATCCGTGCACAGGCCATGTTGTTCGACAACGACGGGACCCTGGTCTCCACCCTGGAGTCCGTCGAGCGCTGCTGGACCCGGTGGGCGGCCGAGTACGGCCTCACCGCCGAGGCGTTCGCCGCCGTCGAGCTGCACGGCCGGACCGCCGCCGAGATCGCCGCCGACCTGCTCCCCGCCGCCGTCGTCCCGCAGGCCGTCGCACGGATCGAGCAACTGGAGGTCGAGGACGTGCCCCGGGGAGGTGTCCGGCTGCTGCCCGGGACCAAGGACGTCCTCGGCGCGCTGCCGTCCGGCCGCTGGGCCGTCGTCACCTCCGCCACCCGGCGCCTGGCCGAGGCCCGCCTCGGCGCCGTCGGCATCCTGCCCGGGGCGCTCGTCGCCGCCGACGACGTCACCCGCGGCAAGCCCGACCCCGAGCCCTACCTCCGCGCCGCGCGCCTCCTGGGCGTCGAACCGGCCGGCTGTGTCGTCTTCGAGGACGCCCCCGCCGGCCTCCGCGCGGGCCGCGCCGCCGGTATGGCGACCGTGGCATTGGCCACAACCCACCCCGCCCACGAGCTGGACGCCGACCTCGTGGTACCCGACCTCTCCGCCCTGTCCGTGCAGGTCACAGGCGGTTTCGTGGAGATCGCCGCCCGCCCCTGAGCCCTGTCCACGGCTGTCCGGCATACGGACAGCCGTGGACGGCCGGCGCCGGGGGTCTGGTTCACTGGCCCCATGACCACGACGAGCAACCGCACTCCTGCGACCGGGGCGACCACGACGCCCGGTGCTCGCTGTATGTGTCACCGGCCGGGCCGGCGCGCGTGTTCCATGTGCCGTGCGTCCCGCGCGGGCCGAATGCCTGCCTTCTAGAGGGCCCCCGCACCACCTGATCTCGCGCCCCGAAGCGAGTCCGCGAGTCCCGCTCCCCACCGTGTGCGCCCCGCGTGCCGGAACCGAACCGTGCCTCGCCGCCCCCGTCCCGCCCGTGCGCCCGCACGCGGACTCTTCCCCTGCGCCGTACCGGTGAGAGCGGGCCGGTGCCGCGTCCCCAGCCCCGGCAGCACCGGTGCCCGGACGGCCGCCACCCCGGCCGGCCCCCGGCCCTGCCCGGCAGGCACCGGACACATCCCGCAGAACCCTGCCCATGCCCATGCCCGGCGCCCACACCCGCGCCGCGCACCCGACAGTGACGGAAACCCACGGGATCACCACATCGGGCCTCACCAAGGTCTACCGCTCGCGCGGCCGCGAGGTCACCGCCCTGGACGGCGTCGACCTGCACGTCCGCGAAGGGGAGGTGTACGGCGTCATCGGCCGGTCCGGCGCCGGCAAGTCCTCGCTGATCCGCTGCGTCAACCTCCTGGAGCGCCCCACCTCCGGCACGGTCACCGTCGCCGGACAGGACCTCACCGCCCTCGCCGGCCGCGGCCCGCGCGCGAGCAGGGAACTGCGGCGGGCCCGCAGCCGTATCGGCATGGTCTTCCAGCACTTCAACCTGCTGTCCTCGCGCACCGTGCGGGACAACGTCGAGCTGCCGCTGGAAATCCTCGGCCATGCAGGGAAGGAACGTTCCAGCAGGGCGCTCGGCCTGCTCGACCTGGTGGGCCTCGCCGACAAGGCCGACGCCTACCCCGCCCAGCTCTCCGGAGGCCAGAAGCAGCGCGTCGGCATCGCCCGCGCCCTGGCCGGCGACCCCGAGGTGCTGCTGTCCGACGAGGCCACCAGCGCCCTCGACCCGGAGACCACCCGCTCCATCCTCCGGCTGCTGCGCGACCTGAACCGCGAACTGGGTCTGACCATCCTGCTCATCACCCACGAGATGGACGTCGTGAAGTCGGTCTGCGACTCCGCCGCCCTCATGCGCGACGGGCGCGTCGTCGAGTCCGGCACCGTGAGCGGCCTGCTCGCCACGCCCGGCTCCGAACTGGCCGCCGCGCTCTTCCCGGTCGGCGGCGGGGCCGCCGCGGCCGGCCGCACCGTCCTGGACGTCACCTTCCACGGCGAGGCCGCGACCCGGCCCGTCGTCTCGGAACTGGCGCGGACGTACAACATCGACATATCGATCCTCGGTGCCGCCATTGACACCGTCGGCGGCCTCCAGACCGGCCGGATGCGCATCGAACTGCCCGGCCGCTACGAGGAGAACGTCGTCCCGATCGGCTTCCTGCGCGAACAGGGCCTCCAGATCGACGTCGTGCACGAGAACCGGCCCGCGCCGGTGAAGGAAGGTGCCAAGTGACCTGGTCCGAGATGCAGCCCCTGCTCGCGCAGGCGTGTACCGAGACCCTGGTCATGGTGGGCTGGTCCACCCTGATCGCGGTCCTCGGCGGGCTGCCCGTCGGCGTCCTGCTCGTCCTCACCGACCAGGACGGCCTGCTGCGGAACACCGTGGTGAACAAGGTCCTCGGGCAGACCGTGAACGTCGCCCGCTCGATGCCGTTCATCATCCTCATGGTCGCCCTGATGAACTTCACCCGCTGGGTCACCGGCACCACCATCGGCAGCGAGGCCGCGATCGTGCCGCTCGCCATCGGCGGCATCCCCTTCTTCGCCCGGCTCGTCGAGACCGCCGTGCGCGAGGTGGACCACGGGCTGGTGGAGGCCGTGCAGGCGATGGGCGGCAACGTGTGGACGATCGTCCGCAAGGTGCTCGTCCCCGAGGCGCTGCCCTCGCTGATAGCCGCCACCACGACCACCGTCATCGCCCTCATCGGCTACTCCGCCATGGCCGGCACCGTCGGCGGCGGCGGGCTCGGAGACCTCGCCGTCCGCTACGGCTACCAGCGCTTCGAGTCCGGCCTGATGTGGGTCACCGTCGCGGTCCTCGCGGTGGCCATCTCCCTCATCCAGTTCGCCGGCGACCTGGCCGCCCGCGCGCTGCACCACCGCGGCGCCCGCACCGGACCCGGACCACGCCTGCGCCGGCCCGGGGCCGGCCCGGCCGGGAACACCGCCGGCGCCGGCAAGGCCGCGTGACCCCTCCCCGACTCCCCCGTCCCACCCGAGACGGGGCCGCACCACCCTCAGGAAAGGCACTTTTCGTGCGTAACACCGCCAAGATCAGCACCGCTGCCCTCGCCGCCGGAGCCCTCACCCTCGGGCTCACCGCCTGCGGCGCGGGCCAGGACTCCGCCTCCGGCACCTCCGGGCCGCTCGTCGTCGCCGCGAGCCCCGTCCCGCACGCCGAGATCCTCACCTTCGTCAAGGACCACCTGGCCAAGGACGCGGGACTCGACCTGGAGGTCAGGGAGTTCACCGACTACGTCACGCCGAACACGGCGACGGAGGACGGTTCGGTCGGCGCCAACTACTTCCAGAACAAGCCCTACCTCGACGACTTCAACAAGAAGAACGGCACCCACGTCGCCCCCGTCGCCACGGTCCACCTGGAGCCCCTCGGCCTCTACTCCCGCACGGCCACGAAGACCGCGGGCCTGAAGAACGGCGCGACCGTCGCCGTGCCCAACGACACCGTCAACGAGGCCCGCGCGCTCCGACTGCTCGCCTCGGGCGGACTGATCACCCTCAAGGACGGCGTCGGCAACGGGGCCACCCCCGCCGACATCACCGAGAACCCCAGGAACCTCAGGTTCAAGGAGCTGGAGGCGGCCCAGACCCCGCGCTCCCTGGACGACGTGGACGCCGCCGTCGTCAACGGCAACTACGCCATCGAGTCGGGCCTCAAGCCCTCGAAGGACGCCCTCGTCCTGGAGTCCGCCGAGAAGAACCCCTACGGCAACTTCCTCGCGGTGAAGAGCGGCAACGAGGACGACCCCCGCGTGAGGAAGCTCGCCCGGCTCCTCACCTCCCCCGAGGTGAAGAAGTTCATCGAGGACAAGTACGCCGGCTCCGTCGTCGCCTCCTTCTGAACCGGACGCAGGGGCCGTCCCGGGGGGCCGCGCACGACCGCCGCGCGCGCCCCCGGGCCCGGTCCGCACCCGCTCCCGCGACGTCACCCGCACCCGGGGTCCGCTTCCCGGGAGGGAGGGGGCCCCGGGTGCGGTCCCGTGCCTTCATGCTGCATGCTGGGCAGTTCAGCAGGCCCTGAAGGTTTCCGAAGGTTACGGAGCGGCGCATGACTAGCACCTTCCCCAACGTCTCCATCAGCACGGAGCGGTTGGTGCTGCGCGCCTTCGAGGAGCCCGACACCGAGGCCTTCGCCGACATGATGAACGACGAGCTCGTCGTCGCCTGGACCTCCGCCCCGCACCCCTACACCCGCGACGACGCCCGCGCCTGGATCACCGAACTCGCCCCCGCCGAACGCACCCGCGGCCGCGGCATCGTCTTCGCCGTCACCGAGTTCCTCACCCAGAGACTCGTCGGCATCGTGCACCTGCGGCACACCGACTGGCGCGTCCGCTCCAGCGAGATCTCCTACGTCATCGCCCCCTGGGCGCGCGGCGAGGGCTACGCCTCCGAAGCCGCCTACGCCACCGCCCAGTGGCTGTTCCGCGACCAGAAGTTCGAGCGCCTCGAACTGCGCACCGCCGCCGACAACGCCGCCTCCCAGCAGGTCGCGCAGAAGATCGGCTGCGTCAGCGAGGGCGTCCTGCGGGGCGCCTGGATAGCCCGCGCCAGGACCGAGACCGGGACCTGGCAGGACGTACGCACCGACGTCATCGTCTGGAGCCTGCTGCCCGAGGACCTCCCCGGCACCGCCGGGCAACTCGCCGACACCGGCGGCTTCACCTCCTACGACGACTGGAACTGACCACGGGCGAGGCGACTGACCGCTCCCGCCGCGCGGTACGCTCACCAGGCCCGCGTTTCGCGGGACGTCCGCCCGACCCGCGCACATCCCCTGGAGACTGACGACGATGGCCGACCGGGTCACGGTGATCGGCTGGGACGGTTCGCCGCCGACCGCCTCGGCACGCGCCGCCCTGGGCGCCTCCACACTGGTCGCGGGCGCCGCCCACCACCTCGCACTCCCCGAAGTACCGCGCGGCGCGGAACGCGTCCGCCTCGGCAGCGTCGCCCTCGCCGCCCGCCGCATCGCCGCCCACCGCGGCACCGCCGTCGTCCTCGCCGA
>DASTDN010000419.1:0-5150 GCA_035710365.1 Streptomyces sp.
GATGCCCGGGACGGCGGACATCCCGCCCGTGTTCTTCTCGGGCGACCTGCTGTTCGCCGGCTCCGTCGGACGCACCGACCTGCCCGGCGGCGACATGGCCGAGATGCTCGACTCGCTGGCCCGCGTGTGCCTGCCGCTCGACGACTCGACCGTGGTGCTGTCCGGCCACGGCCCCCAGACGACCATCGGCCAGGAGCGCGCCACCAACCCGTATCTGCGGCAGGTGGCCGCCGGCCAGGGAGCGCGCGTGGACGACGCTCCCCGACGAGGAATGTGACGAGAGACCTCCGTGAGCACCTTCAAGGCCCCCAAGGGCACGTACGACCTGATCCCCCCGGACAGCGCCGCCTACCTCGCCGTCCGTGAGGCGATCGCCGCCCCGCTGCGCAACTCCGGCTACGGCTACATCGAGACGCCCGGTTTCGAGAACGTCGAGCTGTTCGCACGCGGCGTCGGCGAGTCCACCGACATCGTCACCAAGGAGATGTACGCCTTCGAGACCAAGGGCGGCGACCGGCTCGCCCTGCGCCCCGAGGGCACCGCCTCCGTGCTGCGCGCCGCACTGGAGGCCGGCCTCCACAAGGCCGGGAACCTCCCGGTCAAGCTCTGGTACTCGGGCTCGTACTACCGCTACGAGCGCCCGCAGAAGGGCCGTTACCGCCACTTCTCGCAGGTCGGGGCCGAGGCGATCGGCGCGGAGGACCCGGCGCTCGACGCCGAACTGATCATCCTGGCCGACCAGGCGTACCGCTCGCTGGGCCTGCGCACCTTCCGCATCCTGCTCAACAGCCTCGGCGACCAGGAGTGCCGCCCCGTCTACCGGGCCGCGCTCCAGGACTTCCTGCGCGGCCTCGACCTCGACGAGGACACGCTGCGACGCGCGGAGATCAACCCGCTGCGCGTGCTCGACGACAAGCGGCAGTCGGTCCAGGAACGCCTGACCGGCGCGCCGGTGCTGCGCGACTACCTGTGCGACGCCTGCAAGGCGTACCACGAGGAGGTCCGCGCGCTGATCGAGGCGGCGGGCGTGGCCTTCGAGGACGACCCGAAACTGGTGCGCGGCCTGGACTACTACACGCGCACCACCTTCGAGTTCGTCCACGACGGCCTCGGCGCGCAGTCCGCGGTGGGCGGCGGCGGACGCTACGACGGCCTGTCCGAGATGATCGGCGGCCCCGCGCTGCCGTCGGTGGGCTGGGCCCTCGGCGTCGACCGCACGGTCCTGGCGCTGCAGGCGGAGGGCGTGGACCTCGGACTGCCCGCCGCGACCAGCGTGTTCGCGGTGCCCCTCGGCGAGGACGCCCGCCGTCTGCTGTTCGCGAAGGTCACCGAGCTGCGCAAGAACGGCGTCGCCGCGGACTTCGCGTACGGCGGCAAGGGGCTCAAGGCGGCGATGAAGGCGGCCCACCGCTCGGGCGCCCGCTACGCCCTGGTGCTCGGCGAACGCGACCTCGCCGACGGCGTCGTCCAGCTCAAGGACATGGAGTCCGGCGAGCAGACGGCGGTGGGCATCAACGAGATCGTGGCGGAACTGGAGTCACGGCTCGGCTAGCACGCCGGGACGGGCGGGACGCCGCGAACCCCCGCGCCCCGCCCGTCCCGTACCGCGGTGCCCGGCCCCACCGCGCCCGGCGTGCCGCGGGGTGCGGCCAGGGGGTTTTCCCGGCCGGCTCTTGCGGCACAATGACCCTGCCCGAAGCAGGTCCGAGACTCGTGTGACGGAAGCGGCGTGATGAGCAGGACGACAGTCAGAGACGTCTCCACCGAGCCCGAGCCCGAGCGCGGTGGCACCGGCACGTCGGGAGCGCGGGGCGGCGGCCGCGCCTTCGCGCTGCTGCTCGTGATCACCGGCGCCGCCGGACTGCTCGCCGCGTGGGTCATCACGATCGACAAGTTCAAGCTGCTCGAGGCCAAGGTCGAGGGCCGGACGTTCACCCCCGGCTGCAGCCTCAACCCCGTCGTCTCCTGCGGCAGCGTCATGGAGAGCGACCAGGCCGCCGTCTTCGGCTTCCCCAACCCGATGCTCGGCCTCGTCGCCTACGGCATCGTGGTCTGCGTCGGCATGAGCCTGCTCGCCGGGGCCCGTTTCCCCCGCTGGTACTGGCTCACCTTCAACGCGGGCACCCTCTTCGGCGTCTGCTTCTGCGCCTGGCTGATGTTCCAGTCCCTGTACCGGATCAACGCCCTGTGCCTGTGGTGCTCCCTCGCCTGGGTCGCCACCATCGTCATGTTCTGGTACGTGACCTCGTTCAACGTCCGCAAGGGCTTCCTGCCCGCCCCGGCCTGGCTGCGCGGCTTCTTCGACGAGTTCACCTGGGTCCTGCCCGT
Source organism: Streptomyces sp. (assembly GCA_035710365.1). GTDB lineage: Bacteria > Actinomycetota > Actinomycetes > Streptomycetales > Streptomycetaceae > Streptomyces. The sequence continues at coordinate 2,329 of DASTDN010000419.1, forward strand.
CCTGCACATCGGCGTCATCGGCATGCTGGTCCTGACCCGCTGGTGGAGCTTCTGGACCGGCTGACAGCACCGGCCGGCGGCGCGGACGCGTTGTCGGTGCGGTGAATTAGGGTTGCCGGCGTGGAGCCCGACCTGTTCACCGCCGCAGCAGAAGAACGCCAGGAGAAGGACCCCGCGGGCAGCCCCCTGGCGGTCCGCATGCGTCCGCGCACCCTCGACGAGGTGGTCGGCCAGCAGCACCTGCTGAAGCCGGGCTCACCCCTGCGCCGTCTGGTCGGCGAGGCCGCCGCGGGCCCCGCGGGGCCGTCCTCGGTGATCCTCTGGGGCCCGCCGGGGACGGGCAAGACCACCTTGGCGTACGTCGTCTCCAAGGCCACCAACAAGCGCTTCGTGGAACTGTCCGCGATCACCGCGGGCGTCAAGGAGGTCCGCGCCGTCATCGAGGGCGCCCGCCGCGCCGTCGGCGGCTTCGGCAAGGAGACCGTCCTCTTCCTCGACGAGATCCACCGCTTCAGCAAGGCCCAGCAGGACTCCCTGCTGCCGGCCGTCGAGAACCGCTGGGTGACCCTGATCGCCGCCACCACCGAGAACCCCTACTTCTCGGTGATCTCCCCGCTCCTGTCCCGCTCCCTGCTGCTCACCCTCGAACCCCTCACCGACGACGACGTACGGGGCCTGCTGCGCCGCGCCCTCACCGACGAGCGCGGCCTGAAGGACGCCGTCACGCTGCCTGCGGACACCGAGGACTACCTCCTGCGCATCGCGGGGGGCGACGCCCGCCGCGCGCTGACCGCCCTGGAGGCCGCCGCCGGCGCCGCCCTCGACAAGGGCGGGACGGAGATCTCCCTGACCACGCTGGAGGAGACGGTCGACCGGGCGGCCGTGAAGTACGACCGCGACGGCGACCAGCACTACGACGTGGCCAGCGCCCTCATCAAGTCCATCCGCGGCTCCGACGTCGACGCCGCGCTGCACTACCTGGCCCGCATGGTCGAGGCGGGGGAGGACCCCCGCTTCATCGCCCGCCGCCTGATGATCTCCGCCAGCGAGGACATCGGTCTCGCCGACCCGACCGCGCTGCCCACGGCCGTCGCCGCCGCCCAGGCCGTCGCCATGATCGGCTTCCCCGAGGCGGCCCTCACCCTCAGCCACGCCACCATCGCCCTGGCCCTCGCCCCCAAGTCCAACGCCGCGACCACCGCGATCGGCGCCGCCCTGGAGGACGTACGCAAGGGCCTGGCCGGACCCGTCCCGCCGCACCTGCGCGACAGCCACTACAAGGGCGCGGGCAAGCTCGGGCACGGCCAGGGCTACGTGTACCCGCACGACCTGCCCGAGGGCATCGCCCCCCAGCAGTACGCGCCGGACGCCCTCAAGGACCGCACGTACTACACCCCCACCCGGCACGGCGCGGAGGCACGCTACGCCGACGCCGTGGAGTGGACCAGGAAACACCTCGGTCGGAAGCGTCCCTGACCACCCTGTAGACTCCCCCGGAGTGCTGCGTCCCGTGTCCGGCCCCTCCCGAGGGGAACCGGCACCACCAGAGCGGGACATGCAGCCGGAGCCCCGGCCCCCGGGCAGGGATCTCCAGGAGCGTCGCGCACCGGCGAACGGTGTCGCGGGCAGCCCACCACCCCCCCCGGATTCCCAGGACGGTCGGTGGGCCACTCGCGTGCTGCACGTATGTGCCCAGATCAGGGGAGCGGCTGCCCGGCAGGCCCGCGCGAGCGGACCCGCGGGGTTTCCCCGGCTGCGGATGCGACCTCCCCTAACCCTGGTGAAGCCGTATTCGCACACAGAACACGAGGTGTTTGGTTCATGGCGAACCAGTCCCGCCCCAAGGTCAAGAAGTCGCGTGCCCTCGGCATCGCGCTGACCCCGAAGGCCGTCAAGTACTTCGAGGCCCGCCCCTACCCGCCGGGCGAGCACGGCCGCGGCCGCAAGCAGAACTCGGACTACAAGGTCCGTCTGCTGGAGAAGCAGCGTCTGCGCGCCCAGTACGACATCTCCGAGCGTCAGCTCGTCCGCGCCTACGATCGCGCGTCCAAGGTCCAGGGCAAGACCGGTGAGGCCCTGATCGTGGAGCTGGAGAAGCGCCTCGACGCGCTGGTCCTGCGCTCGGGCATCGCCCGCACGATCTACCAGGCCCGCCAGATGGTCGTCCACGGCCACATCCAGGTCAACGGCAAGAAGGTCGACAAGCCGTCCTTCGTCGTCCGTCCCGACGATGTCGTCCAGGTCCGCGACCGCAGCAAGGAAAAGACGCTCTTCACGATCGCCCGCGAGGGTGGCTTCGCCCCCGACGGCGAGACCCCGCGCTACCTCCAGGTGAATCTCCGGGCCCTGGCGTTCCGCCTGGACCGTGAGCCGAACCGCAAGGAGATCCCGGTGATCTGCGACGAGCAGCTCGTCGTCGAGTACTACGCCCGCTGACCCGGCGGACGCGGACCACTCACAGCGGTACCCGGCCCGTCGTCCCCCCGCCCTCCGAGGCGGGCGGGGCGGCGGGCTCCCGCATGCGCGCCGCCGCCCGCGCCCGGGGCCTCCCGTGCCGCCGCGCACGCGTCGGCAGCCCGTCGGCCGGCGCCACCCGCCGCTGAGCAGGCGCACGCCGCCGCTGCCCGCCGCCATGCTGCCCGACCGGGCCGCTCGCCCTGCCGGACGCGCGCCGTCCGCCGCGACGGCGTCCCGGCGAGTCCGCCCGAGCCGGACGGTAATGCGGTACGGACCCGTAGGCCCGGCGCGATAGGCTCGGCGCACGACTTTTCTCGATGTTCAGGCACGTTTTCAGGGAGCGGGTGCACACAGTGTCCGGTGGA
>DASTDN010000420.1:0-5962 GCA_035710365.1 Streptomyces sp.
GTCGCAGATGCCGATGACGCGGTCGCCGAGGTGGCGGGACATGGCCTCGGTGACCAGGCCCGCCGGGTTGGTGAAGTTGATGACCCAGGCGTCGGGGGCGAGGCGGGCCACGCGCCGGGCGATGTCCACGGCGACCGGGACCGTGCGCAGGCCGTAGGCGATGCCGCCGGCGCCGACCGTCTCCTGGCCGAGGACGCCCTCGGCTAGGGCGACCCGTTCGTCGTCGGCCCGCCCCTGCAGTCCGCCGACGCGGATCGCCGAGAAGACGAAGTCGGCGCCGCGCAGGGCCTCGTCGAGGTCGGTGGTGGCGCTCACCTCGGGCGCGTCGGGGACGCCCGCGGCCTGCTCGGCGAGGACCCGGGTCACCGCGGACAGCCGCCCCGCGTCCAGGTCGTGGAGCACGACGTGCGTGACCCGGCCCTCCGCCCGGTCGGAGAGGAGTGCCCCGTACACGAGCGGCACCCGGAATCCGCCGCCGCCCAGAATCGTCAGTCTCATGCCTGCGGACCCTACTGGTGATCAACGCGCGCACGGACCACGGCCGGGCGCTCCGTGCCGGTGCCCGGCGTCAGCCGAGGACGAGCGGGACGGTCACGGCCGAGGCGGCGAGGGCCGCGCCCTCGGTGTCCGTCGGGGTGCGGCGGCCCGTGCCCACCAGCAGCGCGTCCCGGTCGGAGAACGCCGCCGGGAAGGGCGCCCCGGCGATCCGCTCCAGCGCCGCGCGGGCCGCGGCGAGGGTCTCGGCGGGCGGTCCGGCGGCCGAGGGCAGGTGGGCGACCAGGTCGAGGTGGTGCAGTGTCCACTCCACGACGTACGCCGACAGGTAGTCGCCCGCGGTCAGTACCTCGCCGCGGGTGCCGACGCGGGCACGGGGGTCGGCGAGCCGGGCGGCGCGGCCGGCGGCGGAGCCGACGTCGTCGAGGTGGAACTTCAGCAGGCGCGGCTCGCCGTACGCGGCGGCGAGCCGGGGAATCAGCGCGTCGAGCGGGTCGTCGCCGGTCGGCGGCTCCACGAGCTTCCAGTACGTCACCGAGTCCACTGTGGGTTCGCCGTCGGCGGGCGTGACGAGCGTGATCAGGACGTCCTGGGCGTCGATGACGAGGTGGCAGACCAGGTCCCGCACGAGCCAGCCGGCGCAGCCGGAGGGGCGTGCGAAGTCCTCGTCGCCGAGGTCGCCCACCGCCGTGCGCAGCGCGGTCCAGGCGTGAGAGAAGAGATCCACTTCGGCACCGTAGGCCCTCGGGGGAACGGCGGACAAGCGCGGCGCCCGGTGCCTCACCGTACGCCCCCCCGGTACGGACGGTGAGGTTCCCGCGGTCCGGCGCCGTACAACCTTTGCTCCCCGGACCAGGTCGAACTGGCCGACAGCGGTGCTGCCGCGTCGGGGGACGCGAGATCGTGGGGGAAGGACGTCGGTGATGGTCCGTCAGGTGTGTGCCGTGCTGCGGGTGCGGGGAACGGCCGATCTGCTGCTGGTGCTGGTGCTGGCCGCCGGGTTCGCGGCGCTGCCGGTGTGCGCGCTGTGGCCGTCGCCGTGGGGTTTCGCGGCGGCGTCGGCCGCGACGTACGCGGCGGACGAGGTGCTGCACTTCCGCGCGGCGGGGTTCGTGCGGCGGATGGCGGCGCTGCAGTTCACGCGCACGCTGCGGTTCGCCGTACGGACGGTGATGCTGCTCGTGCTGGCGGAGCGGATGAACGCGCCGGACGCGGTGCCGGCCGCCGCCGTGGCCGTCCTCAGCGCGCACTTCGCGCTGGTCATGCTGTACATGGCGGCGCATCACGCCATCCGCCGGCGGCGGGCGCTGCCGCTGGGGGTGCGCAACCTCGACATGAGCGGGGCAGGTGTCCCGCAGCAGCCGCCGGCTCTCCTCTACCGGCGTTCGCTGCGCAAACTGCTGCACCTCGACCTGCCCGCCCACGCGGGTCTGCTCGCCGCCCTGCTGGCGGCCGGCGGCCGCCCGGCGGCCGCGTACGCCGGTTTCGCGCTGACGGCCGGGCTGTCGGTCGCGGCGGTGCTGGCGCTGCTCGGACAGGTGCGCCGGGCCCGCCGGGTGCCGCCGCGGGACGAGGTGATCGCGGCGGTCAACCGGCGGCTCGCCGACTACCGGCCCGAGGTGGCGCTGTACTTCAGCTTCGCGGCCGTCTCACAGGATTTCATGTACCAGGTGAACATGTGGATCGAGACACTGGAGCGGCTCGACCGGCGCCCCGTGATCATCCTGCGTGAGCGGGCCTCGTTCCGCTCCCTGAGCCGTACGTGGATCCCGGTGGTCTGCGTGCCGAAGGCCGACGATCTCGCCCAACTGGACCTGTCCGGCGTGCGGGTCGTGCTGTATCCCGGCAACGCGGGCAAGAACGTGCACATGCTGCGCGTCGCCGAGGCCAAGCACGTGTTCATCGGCCACGGCGACAGCGACAAGCTGGCCAGCAGCAACCGCGTCAGCAAGGTGTACGACGAGATCTGGGTGGCGGGGCGTGCCGGGCGGGACCGCTACCGGCGGGTGCGGCACGCCATCAGCGACGGTGTCATCGTGGAGGTGGGCCGCCCGCAGCTCGCGCCGGTCCGCCCGCTCGACGCGCACACGCCGGGCCCGGTGCCCGTCGTGCTGTACGCCCCGACCTGGGAGGGCTGGAGCGACGACGACTGCCACACCTCCCTGGTCCCGATGGGCGTGACCCTGGTGGAGAGGCTCCTCGCGGAGAACGTGCGCGTCCTGTACAAGCCGCATCCGCTCACCGGCAAACGCTCCCCCGAGGCAGCCGCCGCCGACCGTGCGGTGCGGGAACTGCTGCGCGCCGACAACGAGCGGCGCGACGCCGGGCGGGCCGGGGCAGCGGTGGCCGCCGCCGGACCGGTGCTCCACGGGATCCAGGCCCGGCTGGACGAACTCGCCGGACGTCAGGAGGGCGACGACGCGCAGCAGTTCCGCGAGGCGCGGGTGCCCGACCACGCGGGCGCGGCCGAGTGGCACGGGCTGCGGGCCGAGTGGCACCGCGTCTTCTGGGAGAGCCGCGGCCCGCTCCGGCACGACGTGGTCGTCGGCCGGCTTCCCACCCTGTACGAGTGCTTCAACCAGGCGGACATCCTGATCAGCGACGTCTCGTCGGTGGTGGCGGACTTCGTGGCGAGCCTCAAGCCGTACGTCCTGACGAACGCGGACGACCTGTCCGACGACGACTTCCGGGCCGCCTACACCACCGCGGGCGGCGCCTACCTGCTGGACCGGGCCTGCACGCGGCTGCCGGAGATCCTGCGGTCGGTCCGCGAGCCGGGCCACGATCCGCTGGCCGGGCGGCGCCACGCGCTCAAGGAGTACGTCCTCGGCCCGGACCGGCCGTCGTCCCCGGAGCGGTTCAACGCGGCCGTCAACGCCCTGGCCTGCCGGGCCGAGGCGGAATGGGCCGAGGCGGCGGCGGAGCAGCGGGCGGACGCCGGGGTCCCGGCAGCCCGCCCGGTCGGCGGTGACTCGCAGGCGGGGCCCGCGCTGACCGGGGCGGCGTAGGCCGCGGGCGGCGGGGCCGGGGCGGGCCGCCTCGCCACCGTGTGCGTGCGGGGCGCCGTCCCCGGTCCGGGGCGTCCGGTCGCTGCCCGGAGCCCGAAGCCGGGCGGAGGGCATGGCGGCCGCCTGTCCCGCCGCCGTACGTCGCCCGTGCGGTGTGGTGCCGGGGGTTCCCGTCGGCGGCGGAACCGGGGCCGGCCCCGGAGGGGCCGATGTGGCGGCCGGGGCGGGCGGGGTACCCGGGCCGGACGATCGCCGACGCGAGGACGGTACGCGATGACCGAGTACGAGCGTTCACACACCATGGCCGCACAGCCCGAGCACGTCTTCGACGAGGCCGCCGACGTCGGACGGCTGGACGCCTGGCTGCCGGACGACCTGCACGTGGATCAGGGCGGCGCCGGGGAACTCCCCGCCGTCACCGTGCACGAGGACCGCACCGACGAGGACATGTCGGCGCTGTTCCGTGCCCGGCCGGACCAGATGCGCCTGGAGTGGGGCACCCGCGACCAGGGGAGCTACGCGGGCTGGCTGCAGGTCGCCGGGATCGGCAGCGGGGGCAGTGAGGTGACGGTCCACCTGTCGTTCTTCGACGAGGACCACGACCCGGGCGGGGAGACCGTGCGCGACGCGCTGGACGGCAGCCTGCGGCGGCTGGAGGAGCAGGTGCGGCTCCGCGAGGACGACCCGGCCGGCTGACCGGCCGGGGAAGGGTCATGGGGCCGGGCTGCCGGCGGGCGGCTCGTACTTCAGCACGAGCAGCGCGATGTCGTCCGTGCGCTGCCCGGTGGCGCTGCCCTCCTGCAGCAGGCCGTCGATGAGGAGGTCCAGGTCCCGGTCGTCGGCGGAGGCGAGGTGGCGGGCGAGCAGGCCGATGGACGCGTCGATGTCGGTGCCCGGCCTCTCGACGAGGCCGTCGGTGTAGAAGGCGAGCAGCAGGCCGGGGGCGAGCGGGATCTCGGTCACGGGGTATTCGGCGTCGGGGTCGATGCCCAGGAGGGGGCCGGGCGGGACGTCGGCGGGCCGGGTCCCGGCGCCGGGCAGGCGCATCAGCGGTGGCGGGTGGCCCGCGGAGGCGAGGGTGGCGCGGCCGCGCTCCAGGTCGAGGTGGGCGTAGAGACAACTGGCGAACAGGTCGGAGCCGAGCTCGTGGATCAGCCGGTTGATCCGGAAGAGGACCTGGTCGGGGGCGGTTCCCGCCGTCGCGTGGGCGTGCACGGCGATGCGGACCTGACCCATCAGGGCGGCGGCGGCCGCGTTGTGTCCCTGGACGTCGCCGATGACGGCCGCGGCGGCGCCGTCGCCCAGCCGGATCAGGTCGTAGAAGTCGCCGCCGATGTCCATGCCGCGGGTGGCGGGCAGATAGCGGGCGGCGACCCGCAGGTCCCCGACCGCGGGAAGGGTGTGCGGCAGCAGCGCCTTCTGCAGGCCGTGGGCGATCTCGTGCTTGGTGTCGTAGAGCCGCGCGCGGTCGAGGGCCTGGGCGATGAGCCCGGCGAGTGAGGCGAGGACGGCGCGTTCCTCGGCGGGGAACTCGTGCGGGGCGTCGTAGGACAGGACGCAGCAGCCGACCGGGCGGCCGGAGATGATCAGCGGGAGGAAGGCCCATGCCTGCTTGCCGCTGATCGCGCGCGCGTCGGGGTACTCGCGCCGCATCTCGTCCGGGTCGGCGAAGAAGGCTGGGACACCGCGGCGGAGGGTCTCTCCGGCCGGGGTGAGGGTGGTGTCGAGGGGGAGGCCGTCGAGCCGCTCGACGGTGGGAGCGGGGTAGCCGCGGGACCCGGTGATGCGCAGCCGGCCGGCGTCGACGGCCGACAGCACCAGTCCCTGGGCGCCGAAAGCGGGCATGACCTGCTCCGCGACCAGATCGAAGACGTCCTGGACGCCGACGACCTCGGTGAGAGCCGCCGCCAGGTGCGTGAGCTGGTGGAGCCGCCCCATGCGGGCCGGGCCCTCCAGGCTCCGGGACCGCTGCGGAGTGTGCGGGGTCCGCTCGCCGGTGCGCACCACGCGGATGCTGATGCCGCTGGCGTCCGGGTAGAGATACACGTCCAGCCACTGGTCGGGCAGGCGGGAGAGGGTGAAGGCGACGGGCTGGCGGCTGAGCACCGCGGCCCGGTAGCGGTCCTCGACGAAGGGGTCGTCCAGCCAGCGCACCGACTGCCACGGCTGGGTGCCGAGCAGCCGTTCGGCGTCGCTGCCGAGCAGCTCGCAGGCACCGGCGCTGAGATAGGTGAAGCGTCCTTGCAGGTCGAGGGCGCAACTGCCGCCGGGCTGGCGCTCGGCGAAGTCGGCGGCGGCCTTGGCGGGGCCGGAGGCGGGGGCGGGTGCCGGGCGGGGTGCTGCGACGGGCAGGACACGGGGCCGGTCGTGGGCGAGGGTTCCGCCCCGTTCGGCCGTCTCCTCCAGCACACGGGCCAGCCGCCGGCAGCTCGCGCCGATGTTGCTCCGTTCCCGCCCGG
>DASTDN010000421.1:0-6609 GCA_035710365.1 Streptomyces sp.
CGCGGCCCCCCCGGGGGGCTTATTGCCTGCCGGAGGACCGGACCCACGGGCCGCCCGAGCGTTACGGTGCCGACGCCGGCGGTGTCCCTCGCGCGGTGACGCGGCGGGCGGGCCGGGTCCCGGGCGTGCGGGGTCTCAGACCGCGCCCGCCTTCGCGCGCGTGGTCGACGCGATCGTCGCCGAGCCCACCACGCGCGTGCCGTCGTACAGGACGATCGCCTGCCCGGGGGCCACGCCGCGCACCGGCTCCGTGAAGGAGACCTCCAGCGTCTGCCCGACCGGCTCCGCGCGGACCTCGGTCTCCCCGCCGTGGGCGCGCAACTGGGCGGTGTAGGTGCCGGGCCCGGCCGGGGCGGTGCCGCACCAGCGGGGGCGGATCGCGGTGAGGGCGGTGACGTCCAGCGCGGAGGCGGGGCCGACCGTCACGGTGTTGTCGACGGGCGAGATGTCCAGCACGTAGCGCGGCTTGCCGTCGGGGGCGGGGGTGCCGATCCTGAGCCCCTTGCGCTGGCCGATGGTGAAGCCGTACGCGCCCTCGTGGGTGCCGACCCTGGTGCCGGACTCGTCGACGATGTCGCCCTCGGCCCGGCCGAGGCGGTTCGCGAGGAAGCCCCGGGTGTCGCCGTCGGCGATGAAGCAGATGTCGTGCGAGTCGGGCTTCTTGGCTACGGCGAGGCCGCGCCGCTCGGCCTCCGCGCGGATCTCGTCCTTGGTGGTGACGGTGTCGCCGAGCGGGAACAGGGCGTGGGCGAGCTGCCGGTCGTCGAGCACGCCGAGCACGTACGACTGGTCCTTGGCCATGTCGGAGGCGCGGTGCAGCTCACGCGTGCCGTCCTCGCCGGTGACCACCTTGGCGTAGTGGCCGGTGCAGACGGCGTCGAAGCCGAGGGCGAGGGCCTTGTCCAGCAGCGCGGCGAACTTGATCTTCTCGTTGCAGCGCAGGCACGGGTTCGGGGTGCGGCCGGCCTCGTACTCGGCGACGAAGTCCTCGACGACGTCCTCGCGGAAGCGGTCGGCGAGGTCCCACACGTAGAACGGGATGCCGATGACGTCGGCGGCGCGGCGGGCGTCGTGGGAGTCCTCGATGGTGCAGCAGCCCCGCGCGCCCGTGCGGAACGACTGCGGGTTCGCCGAGAGTGCGAGGTGGACGCCGGTCACGTCGTGGCCCGCCTCGGCCGCGCGGGCGGCGGCGACGGCTGAGTCGACGCCGCCGGACATGGCGGCGAGGACGCGGAGGGGTCGGGTGCGCTGCGGGGTGTCAGTCATAGCCCCTCCAGGGTACGGGGGCGCGGGAACCCGGGCCCGCGCATATCCGTTCACGATCACATGGGGGCGAACTCAGTGTCCGGCGGGACGTCCGACGACGGCGACCGGCGCATCGGGCGGCGTGCGCTGCTGCTCGGCGGGGCGGCGGCGGCCGCCGGCACGGCGGTGCTCGCGCGCGACGAACTGGCCCGGCTGTGGTGGCGCACGCCGGGGGTGGACAAGCCGCGCACGGCGGGCGAGGTGGACTTCCGGGGGGCGCGCTGGCTGGCGGCGTCAGAGGCGAACTGGCGGCGCGCGGACCGTCCGGCCGACTACGGCATCGACATGGTGGTCGTGCATGTCACTCAGGGCAGCCTGGACAGCGCGGTGAAGGCGTTCCGCGATCCGGGACACCAGGCCGCCACGCACTACATCGTGGGCCGGGACGGCCGGGTCACGCAGATGATCCGCGAGCTGGACGTGGCGTTCCACGCGGGCAACCGCGCCTACAACGAGCGCAGCGTCGGCATCGAGCACGAGGGCTTCGTGGACCGCCCCCAGGACTTCACGGACGCGATGTACGAGGCCTCGGCCCGCCTCACGGCCCGGATCTGCGCCCGCTACGGCATACCCGTGGACCGCGCGCACGTCATCGGCCACGTGGAGGTCCCGGGCACGGACCACACGGACCCGGGGCCGCACTGGGACTGGGACCGCTACATGAGGCTGGTGGGGAGGGCGGCCGGCGCCCGGGGGTGACCCCGCGGGCCGCGCTCGGGGCCGTGGGCCCGCGCCGCTACGTCAGCCCCGCCGCCCGCGCCCGCTCCACCGCCGGCCCGATGGCCCCGGCGAGGGCGTCGACGTCGGCCCGGGTGGAGGTGTGGCCCAGGGAGAAGCGCAGGGTGCCGCGGGCCAGCCGCGGGTCGGTGCCGGTGGCGAGGAGGACGTGGCTGGGCTGGGCGACGCCCGCGGTGCAGGCGGAGCCGGTCGAGCACTCGATGCCCTGGGCGTCGAGGAGGAGCAGCAGCGAGTCGCCCTCGCAGCCCGGGAAGGTGAAGTGGGCGTTGGCCGGGAGGCGGCCGTCCGGGTCGCCGCTGAGGACCGCGTCGGGCACCGCCTCGCGGACCGCGGTGACGAGGGCGTCGCGCAGGGCGCCGACCTCGCGGGCGAACCACGCGCGCCGCTCGGCGGCCAGGCGCCCGGCGACCGCGAAGGAGGCGACGGCGGGCACGTCGAGGGTGCCGGACCGCACGTGCCGCTCCTGTCCGCCGCCGTGCAGCACGGGCACGGGCGTGTACGCGCGCCCGAGGAGCAGCGCGCCGATGCCGTACGGTCCGCCGATCTTGTGCCCGGAGACGGTGGCGGCGGCGAGGCCCGAGGCGCCGAAGTCCACCGGGACCTGGCCGAAGGCCTGCACCGCGTCGGAGTGCAGCGGCACCCCGAACTCGGCCGCGGCCTCGGCCAGTTCACGGACCGGCATGACCGTGCCGATCTCGTTGTTGGCCCACATGACGGTGGCGAGGGCGACGTCGTCGGGCTCCCGGGCGATGGCCTCGCGCAGCGCGTCGGGGTGGACGCGGCCGTGGGAGTCCACGGGCAGGTACTCGACGGTGGCGCCCTCGTGCTCGCCGAGCCAGTGCACGGCGTCGAGGACGGCGTGGTGTTCGACGGGGCTCGCGAGGACGCGGGTGCGGCCCGGGTCGGCGGCCCGGCGGGCCCAGTACAGGCCCTTGACGGCGAGGTTGTCGGCCTCGGTGCCCCCGGAGGTGAAGACGATCTCGCTGGGGCGGGCGCCGAGGGCGTCGGCGAGGGACTCCCTGGCCTCCTCGACGGTGCGCCGCGCGCGGCGGCCGGCCGCGTGGAGGGAGGAGGCGTTCCCGGTGACGCCGAGGTGCGCGCTGAGTGCCTCGACCGCCTCGGGAAGCATCGGCGTGGTCGCGGCGTGGTCGAGGTAAGCCATGGTGAGCCCGATTCTACGGGTCCGCCCCGCGCGTCCCGCGTCGCGTGCCCCCTCCCCGGGCCGGTCGGCGGCGACCGTGGCCGCGGGCCCCTAGAAGCTCCAGGAGATGGTGTTGTCGGCCTGCATGACCAGCGCCAGGACGACGAGGTCGGCGATGCCGAGGCCCAGCCCGAGGAGGGCCCGGCCGCGGCGGGCGGTGCCGCGCCCCAGGGCGACGGCGGCGAGCACCACGGCGATCGGCCCGAGGAACACGTTGAGGACGAGGAGGCCGAGCAGTCCGAGCACGAAGGACGCGACGGCCATGCCGTCGGTGTCCCGGATGCCGGTCCGGTGCGAGGCCGGTGCGGTCAGTTGCATGGTGGGTCAGCTCCCGCGGTCGGGTCGGGTCAGAGGCAAGGAGGCCGGTGGGACGGCGTCGTCCGGCCGGGCGGAGGCGGTCCGCACCCGGACGGGACCGGTCCGCGATCCCCGGCGGTGCGGGGCGCGCGGGCCCGCCGCGGGGGCCGTGGGGACCGGCCCCCGAGGAGTCATCCGGCGGTGGTGCCGCGGCGGCGGGCGTGGCGCTCGCGCAGGGCGAAGACGCCCAGCCAGGCGGCGATCCCGACGGCGGCGACGAGGGTGAAGGACAGGGGCGCGTGGGCGACGGTGCCCATCACGACGCCGAGCAGCAGGAGCGCTGCGACCAGGAACAGCACGGGAAGATCCCCCTCCGATCGGGCGAACACATGCGAGTACAGTTGTTCACTGACTCACCAGTCTAGCGCGAGGCCGCGATTTTCCCCTTCCGGAGAACAGTTGTTGACTGATGTCATGAGTCACACCGGCGGCGTCCGTCACGCCCAGAAGCAGAAGACCCGGCAGGCGCTGCTCGACGCGGCGCTGGAGCTGCTGGAGGAGCAGAGCCTGAGCAGCCTGGGGCTGCGCGAGGTCACCCGCGCCGTCGGTGTCGCCCCTACCGCCTTCTACCGGCACTTCCGCTCCACGGCGGACCTGGGCGTGGCGCTGGTGGACGAGGCGCTGGGCAGCCTGCACCCGATGATCCGGACGACGGTCGCCACGGCCGGCGACAGCGACGAGCGCATCGGCCGCACCCTGGACCTGATCGCCGGCCACGTGGCCGCGCACCCGGCGCACATCCGTTTCGTCGCGCGCGAGCGGCACGGCGGGGTACAGGCGGTGCGGGAGGCCATCCGGGCCGAGCTGGCGCGGTTCGCCGAGGAGGTGCGGGCCGAGCTGGCCGGGGACCCGGTGTCGCGGGGCTGGAGCGAGGACGACCTGCTGATGCTCGCGCAGCTCTACGTCGACCAGATACTCATCGCCGCTTCCCAGCTCCTGGAGGCACCCGCGGCCCCGGCCCCGGAGCACGAGCGCGTCAGGCACCTGGTCGCGCGCCGGCTGCGCCTGATCAGCATCGGCCGCCGTCACTGGCTGGACTGACCCGCGCCGCGGAAGCCGCGGGCGGGAAGGGGCCCGCGGCCGGTACGGGAAGCAAGCGCGTCGTCAGCGCAGGCGCACCCGTGCGAGCTGCCGGGACTGGGCCACCAGCCGGTCGGCGCTGTCCCAGACCTCGGCGTCCTCCTCCAGGAAGCCGCCGGCGAGGTTGCGCGTGGTGACCGCGACGCGCAGCGGGCCCGGCGCCGGGCGGCACCGTACGTGCACGGTCAGCTCGACCGTCGGCACCCAGCCGGACAGCCCGAGCTCGAAAGCGGTGGGCGGCAGCGCGTCGACGGCGAGGAGCAGCGAGAGGGGGTCGGCGTCCCGGCCGTCCTTGAGGCCGAACCAGGCACGCATCTCGCCCTTGCCGGAGGGCCGGCCGAGCGCCCAGCCGAGGGTGGCCGGGTCCAGCTTGACCGTCAGGCGGTCGGTGATGGCGGAGCTGCCGGGCACGGGCGCCGGGCCGTCCTCGGGGCCGAGGCACTGGTCGGGCGGCGGCATCGCGGGCGGCCGGGCCGCCGTGCGGACGTCGTCGGGCAGGGTGTCGAGGTCGCCGTAGGAGGCGAGGACACGGATGCGCTCGACCTCGTCGCCCCGTTCGTCGTACTGGAGGAGCGAGGCCTGGCCGGTGGAGAGGGTGCGGCCGGTGCGGACGGTCTCGGTGCGCACGACCGCCGGGCCCGGCTGGGAGGCGGTGAGGTAGTGCGCGGAGATCGTGAACGGGTCGGGGTGCGGCAGGGCGTCCGCGAGGGCGCGGCCCAGGACGGCCAGCAGGTATCCGCCGTTGACGGCGTTGATGATCGTCCAGCCGGCGGACAGATCGATGTCGTAGACGCCTTCCGCGCGCCGGGTCACGGCCGTGTCGCGGTCGAACTCGCTGCTGCCGATGGTCGCCTGGGATGCCTGAGCCATGACACGTACCGTACAACAGTGCACTACTAAGCGGTAGCTTTCCATTGTGGCGGCCGGATGAACGGAGGTCGTCAGGTGTACGACGAGGCCGCGCGGTCCTCCTCGCGCACCGTCGACCTGCGGTTCCAGGCACGCGGGGCGCGCCAGTGGTAGCGCATGGAGAGCAGCCGCAGCACGAAGGCGGTGACGACCGCCAGGCCGCTGGTGACCGGGGTGAGCGCGTCGTGGCGGAGGCACACGGCGACCAGCGCGGCGCCGACGATCGCGGGGACCGCGTACAGGTCGCGGTCCCAGCGCAGCAGGGACGGCACCTCGTTGGCGAGCACGTCCCGCAGCACGCCGCCGCCCACCGCCGTGGCGAGACCGAGGCAGGCGGACGCGGTCAGGCCGAGGCCGTACTCGTACGCCTTGGTCGTGCCGGCCACGCAGAACAGGCCGAGGCCGGCCGCGTCGAAGACGTTCACGGCGACCTGGATGCGCTCCACCTGGGGGTGCAGGAAGAAGACCAGCGCGGCGGCGAACAGCGGGGTGAGGAAGTAGCCGAGGTCCGTGAAGGCGGCGGGCGGCACGGCGCCGATGACCAGGTCGCGGAAGAGGCCGCCGCCGAGGGCGGTGACCTCGGCGAGGACGGCGATGCCGAAGACGTCGAAGTTCTTGCGGACGGCCAGCAGGGCGCCGGACATGGCGAAGACGAAGATGCCTATCAGGTCGAGCGTGTGCTGGACGGACGGAGTGAAGAGTTGCTGGAGCACCCTTCCATTCTCACCCAGGAGTGAGCCCCCGCCTTCCATTGGAAGGCGGGGGCTCGTTCCGGCTTGCTACTCCGCGGACGGGGCCGCCTTGGAGGGCGTCTCCGCGGGGGGTGCCGCCGCGGACCCGGCCGCCGAGGCGACCGCCGCCGACGTCTCCGCCGACTCCTCCAGCACCGCGTCGCCGACCAGCTCGACGGCCTCCTTCGCGGCCGACAGCAGCACCGTGTCCTGCGGGGCCTGGTCCGCGAAGTTCTCCGGATGGTGGCAGGCCACGCGCTGGTCCGGACGTAGCTCCAGCAGCGGCGG
>DASTDN010000422.1:0-5931 GCA_035710365.1 Streptomyces sp.
CAGCGAGACGAGGACGCCGGCGCCCGCCATCTGCGCCAGCAGGTAGAAGATCGACACGACGATCGTGGACGTGCCGGCGGCCGTGCGCACCGGGCGCTGGCGCATGCGGTACGCGAGGACGTCGCCCATGGTGTAGCGGCCCGAGTTGCGCAGGGGTTCGGCGACCAGCAGGAGCGCCACGAGCCAGGCGACGAGGAAGCCGATGGAGTACAGGAAGCCGTCGTACCCGAAGAGCGCGATGGCACCCGCGATGCCGAGGAAGGACGCGGCCGACATGTAGTCGCCGGAGACCGCGAGTCCGTTCTGGAAGGCGCTGAAGGAGCGTCCGCCCGCGTAGAAGTCGGCGGCGTCCTTGGTCTGGCGGCCCGCCCAGACGGTGATGAAGAGGGTCGCGACCACGAAGAGCGCGAACAGGGTGATGATCAGTGACCGGTGCTCGCTGGCCTCGTTGGCGGCGAGGGTCGTCGCGATGTTCATGCGCGGTTCTCCATCCGGGACTTGATCGCCTCGGCCTTGGGGTCGAGTTCCGCCGCCGCGTGCCGCGAGTACCACCAGGCGATGAGGAACGTGGTGGCGAACTGCAGTATGCCGAAGACGAGGGCGACGTTGATGTTGCCGAAGAGCTTGGCGCCCATGAAGCCGCCGGCGTAGTTCGACAGAAGGACGTACAGCAGGTACCAGGTGATGAAGGCGATGGTCAGCGGAAAGGCGAACGACCGGTGGGAGCGGCGCAGTTCACCGAATTCCGCGCTCCGCTGCACCTCCGTGAATTCCTCGGAGGAGGGCAGGGCGCGGGGCTCTTTGGAGGGGGGCGGGGCGTCGGTGGCCACGGAGTCTCCTCGTGTTGCTGGAGCGGTTCAGGCAAAGGGGTGGGGGCGAGTGTCCTTGTCATCGCCCTCCTTGCACAAGGTCACGGAGCCGTACGAGTGCCGGTTCAACCCGTGATGACTTCTTTCTCAAGTCGGCTCCGGCAAGTCATTGCTGGCCAGCGACATGTGGGGATAGCTTCACCTCGGCAGCAACCGTCATGTACCTGCCCGAGCACCATCTGCGGTCCGGGCGGTTCTTTTTCCGGATGATCTGGAGATCCCATGGCTCCTTCGCGTTCTCTGCGTTCCAGACGCACGCTCGCGCTCGCCGTTCCCCTCGTGATGTCGCTGACCGCCTCGCTCGGATTCCTGCCCGGCGCCGCGTCGGCCGCGCCGCTGGCGGACTCCGCCGCGCAGGCCGTGGACACGGACGCGCCCGGCCTCGCCTACGTCGTCAACACCTCCACGGACCGGGGCACGATCGCCGCGGTGAAGCGCGCCGTGGCCGCGGCCGACGGCACCCTCGTCGCCGCCTACGACAGGATCGGCGTGCTCGTCGTGCACTCCGCGAACCCGGCCTTCGCGCAGCAGATGCGCGGTGTGCGGGGCGTGCAGTCGGCGGGCGCGACCCGCACGGCGCCGCTGACCGCCGCAGGGACGACGGACGAGGGCGCCGCCCGGATGCTCTCCGCCGAGCAGGCCGCACGCACCGCGCGTGCCTCCGCCGCCACCGAGGGCAGCGAGCCCCTTGAGGCCGACCAGTGGGACCTGCGCGCCATCGGCGCGGACCGGGCGGCCCGGATCAACCCGGGCAGCAGCAAGGTGACCGTCGCCGTGATCGACACCGGCGTCGACGACACCCACCCGGACCTCGCCCCGAACTTCTCCGCGGCCCAGTCGGCCAACTGCGTGGGCGGCAGGGCCGACACCAGCGAGGGCGCCTGGCGCCCGTACACCGCCGACGACTACCACGGCACGCACGTGGCCGGTGAGATCGCCGCGGCGCGCAACGGCATCGGCGTCGCGGGCGTCGCCCCGGGCGTCAAGGTCGCCGGCATCAAGGTGAGCGACCCGGACAACGGCCTCTTCTACCCGGAGAGCGTCGTGTGCGCCTTCGTGTTCGCCGCCGACCACGGCGTCGAGATCACGAACAACAGCTACTACGTCGACCCGTGGCTCTACAACTGCATGGACGACCCGGACCAGCGGGCCATCGTGGACGCGGTGAACCGGGCCCAGCTCTACGCCCAGCGCAAGGGCACCCTGCACCTGGCCTCGGCGGGCAACTCCAACCACGACCTGGACTCCGACGCCATCGTGGACGCGTCGAGCCCGGACGACTCCACCCCGGTGGAGCGCACCATCGACCCGCACGAGTGCTTCGACGTGCCGACGCAGTTGCCGGGCGTCGTCACGGTCAGCGCGACGGGCGTGCAGAACCTGAAGTCGTACTACTCGTCGTACGGCAAGGGCGTCGTCGACATCGCGGCGCCGGGCGGCGACCGGCGCTACCAACTGCCGGACACGCCGTCGAAGGACGGCCGCATCCTGTCCACCATGCCGAACGGCGGATACGCGTTCCTGCAGGGCACCTCGATGGCATCGCCGCACGCCGCCGGTGTCGCCGCGCTGCTGAAGTCGAAGCACCCGTGGGCGGGCCCGGCCGCGCTGCAGTTGCTGCTCAAGGCGCAGGCGGACAACCCGGGCTGCCCCGAGTCCTACGACCAGGACGGCGACGGCGCGCAGGACGCCGTGTGCGAGGGCGGCGCGCGGCTCAACGGCTTCTACGGCTCCGGCATCGTGAACGCGCTGCGCGCGGTCAAGTGACCGGCACCCGCCCGGCCGCCCCCGCGAAAGCCCCCACTCCTGCGGCTCCGGCTTCCACGGCTCCGGCCCTCCGCGGAGCCTTCCCGCACCGCTCGTACCGCGAACGAACTGGAGAGACCTCATGACCGCGACTCACCCGCGTTTCCGTCGCGTGGTCGCCATTCCGGCCGGGATGGCCATGGCGACGGCGCTCGCGTTCCTGCCGAACGTCACCGCGTCCGCGGCGGACGTCCCGGAGCAGGCCGCCGGGCAGACCGCCGCGGACGGGCCCTCGCTCAGCTATGTCGTCAACATCCGTCAGGGCCAGGCCCCGTCGGCCGCGTTGAAGAAGGCGATCACCGCGTTCGGCGGCACCGTCGTGACGTCGTACGACCGGATCGGTGTCGTCGTCGTCCACTCCTCGAACCCCGACTTCGCCGAGCGGATACGCACGGTGCGCGGGGTGCAGTCGGCCGGTGCCACGCGGACCGCGCCGCTGCCCGCGCAGTCGACGACCGACGTGGGCACGCCGAAGGTGCTCAGCGCCGCCGAGGCGGCCGCCCCCGGGGCCGAGGCGGGTCAGGACCCGCTGGAGCCGCTGCAGTGGGACCTGCCCGCCATCAAGGCGGACAAGGCGCACGAGAAGTCGCTGGGCAGCCCCGCGGTGACGGTCGCCGTCATCGACACGGGCGTCGACGACACCCACCCGGACCTCGCGCCGAACTTCGACCGCGCCGCGTCCGTGAACTGCGTGGCGGGCAAGCCGGACACCTCCGAGGGTGCCTGGCGGCCGGGCGCCGCCGAGAGCCCGCACGGCACGCACGTGGCCGGTGAGATCGCCGCGGCCAAGAACGGCATCGGCATGACGGGTGTGGCGCCCGGGGTGAAGGTCGCCGGCATCAAGGTGTCCAACCCGGACGGCTTCTTCTACACGGAGGCCGTGGTCTGCGGCTTCATGTGGGCGGCCGAGCACGGCGTGGACGTGACCAACAACAGCTACTACACCGACCCGTGGTACTTCAACTGCGCGGACGACCCGGACCAGAAGGCGCTCGTCGAGGCCCTGACGCGGGCGACGCGGTACGCGGAGCGCAAGGGCGCGGTGAACGTCGCGGCGGCCGGCAACGAGAACCACGACTTCGCCGCCGACGAGATCAGCGACCCGGTCTCCCCCAACGACAGCACGCCCGTCGAGCGCGTCGTCGACCCCTCGGAGTGCTTCGACATCCCGACCCAGTTGCCGGGTGTCGTCACGGTCGCGGCGACCGGCGCGAAGGACCTGAAGTCGTCGTTCTCCAACCACGGCCTGGGCGTGATCGACATCGCCGCGCCCGGCGGTGACAGCACCACGTACCAGAGGCCGGACGCGCCCGCCGTGAGCGGCCTCATCCTGGGCACGCTGCCCGGCGGCAACTGGGGCTACATGGCCGGTACGTCGATGGCGTCGCCGCACGTCGCGGGCGTGGCCGCGCTCATCAAGTCCACGCACCCGTACGCGACTCCGGCCATGGTGAAGGCCCTGCTGTACGCGCAGGCCGACGCCACGCCGTGCACGGACCCGTACGACATCAACGGCGACGGCAAGATCGACGCGGTGTGCGAGGGCACGAAGAACCGCAACGGCTTCTACGGCTGGGGCATGGCCGACGCGCTGGCGGCGGTGACGAAGTGACGCGGTGACTCCGCGGTGACCGCACCCTCCCGGGTGCGGTCGGTGGGGCCGGGCCCGGTGCCCGGCCCCATTCGCGTGCCCGGGGCCGCCGTCCCGCCTCAGGCGGGCGCGCCTGAGGCCGCCGGAGCCGGCCGGGAGCGCCGGGCGGCGAGCGCGCCGGCGGCGAGCAGGGCCTGCGCGGCGATGTAGGTGAGCATGACCCAGAAGTCGGGGCGCGGGAGCTGCGGCCACCCGGCGACACCGGTCGCGATGAGCAGGTCGGAGAGCAGGAACAGCGCCCCGCCGAGCCCGGCCACGGCACCCACGCGCACGGCGGCGGCACAGGCCGTCGCGGTGAGCAGGACGCTGTAGACGGCGACGGGCAGCCGCAGGCCGGCGGGCAGGCCGGGCCAGAGCAGGGTGACGGCGACGGCCGGCACGACGGCGTAGCCGGGGACGAGGAGGCGGGCCCGCGCGCGGGCCCGCGGCTCGGCGCGGGCGTACGTGCGGAACAGGGCGAGGTAGCAGAGGTGTCCGGCCGCGAAGCAGCCCATGCCGGCGAGGAAGGCGGGGTCCGCGCCGGACAGCAGCAGGACGTCGCCGCCCCAGCCGCACAGCAGCGCGGCCACCAGGAGCCGGGGGGCGCCGGACAGCGCGGCCCAGGCGGCCAGCAGCGGCATCAGGAGGGGTTTGGCGAGGGTGTGGCCGCCGTCCGCGTCCGCGAGGAGGGCGGCCAGGTCGACGGCGGCTGCCACGGCGTACGCGGCGAGGAGACCGCGGGGGCCCGGGAAGGGCCCGGCGGCCCGGCCGCCGCCGGAGGGCGTCACGCGGCCGAGCCGTCCTCGACGGACGCCGCGGAGGCGACGGACGCAGCGGGGGCCGCGGGCGGAGCCGGGGACGCGGGCGGGGCGGGGGCCGCGCTCGGGGCGGGCTGCCAGCCGGGGCCGCGGAAGACGCGCCCGGCGCGCTCGCGCCAGTCGCGGGCCGCCCTGACGTCCCGGGCGATGGCGGCGTACTCGTGCGTGGCGACCCGCAGCGGGTTGTGCGTGTCGATGTTCTTGGTCAGGCCGTACACCGGCCGCTCGGTCTCGGGCACGAAGGAGCCGAAGAGCCGGTCCCAGGTGATGAGGATGCCGGCGAAGTTCCGGTCGAGGTAGCCGCCTTGGGAGGCGTGGTGGACCCGGTGGTGGGACGGCGTGTTGAAGACGAACTCAAACCAGCGGGGCATCTTGTCGATGCGCTCGGTGTGGATCCAGAACTGGTAGACGAGGTTCGCCGAGGAGCAGAACGCGAGGGCCGCCGGGTGCACGCCGCACAGGACCAGCGGCACGTAGAACGGCCAGACGGTCAGCGACGTCCAGGGCTGGCGCAGCGCGGTCGTGAGGTTGAACTTGCGGCTGGAGTGGTGCACGACGTGGCAGGCCCACAGGATGCGGATGACGTGGTGGCCGCGGTGCGACCAGTAGTAGAAGAAGTCCTGCGCGAGCAGCATCAGCGGGACCGTCCACAGCAGCACGGGCACGCGCAGCGGTGTCAGCTCGTACAGCGCGGTGTAGACGGCGACGATCGGGATCTTCCACAGGAAGTCGAAGACGAGGCTGCCCAGGCCCATCCCGACGCTGGTGGCGGCGTCCTTCGTCTCGTAGCCGGCCGCCTCCTCGTCGG
>DASTDN010000423.1:0-4060 GCA_035710365.1 Streptomyces sp.
GGGGCGCCGATTACGCGTGCTGACGTCAGTCGTTCACGCAGATGGCGGTGAAGGACGGCTCCAGCCACCCGATCACGTTGACCGAGTTGCCGCAGACGTTGGCCTGCACGTCGATGGGGATCTGGACGACGTTGCCGGTCAGCAGCCCCGAGTTGTGCTTCGACACGCCCACGGGCCCGTCGTCGGCAACCGCCGTACCGGCGCACGCCAGCAGCGCGGCACTGGCCAGACCCACCGCGGCCATCACACGATTACGCATGGACAACTCCTGTCACTCGTTGGAACATGTGACTCCACTTAAGCCCGCCGCCCGCCGACGCGACACCGGGGAGGTCCGAACGGGGGGGCGGCCCGGGGGCGGGTGCCGGCCGGGCGGGTTTCCGGGGGGACCGGCGAGGTACCCCGGCACGGACAGGAGCGGTCGGCCCCGCCGCGGTCCCGTGCCTTCCGGATGCACGCCACGCCCAGGCGTTGAAGGGTGATACCGGACCCGGTGACCGCACCGGGGCCCGCAGCAGCGACCCGGACCCGAGGAGCGGAGATCATGTCGACGTCACAGCCCGACGCGTCCCGGCGGCCCGACGACAGCACCACGCCGGACGGCCTGCTCCACGCCCGCACCGGCACCGACGTGTCACCGGAGGACCTGGTGCTCGCCGCGGGCCGGGACCTCACCCCCGACAACCTGGAATGGGCCCGGCGCAAGCTGGCGGCCGAGGGGCCCGCGGCCCTCGACAAGATGCTGCCCTGAGCCGCCGGGAGCCCGCCGGGCACGTGCCCGGCGGGCTCCCGGCGTGGCCCGGTAGACGGGGTGCCGGGCCACGCGGGCTACTGCTCGTCCGGCTCGTCCTCCACCACGTGCACGGCGGCCTCCTCCGCGCCGGCCGCGCCCGCGTCGATGCCGACGTCGTCGGCGACGGACTCCTTCGTGGTGTCCGGGTGCGCCCCCTCGTCCGGTGCGACCAGGCGGCCGGCGCGTTCCGTGCCCGCCTCGCCGTCGGCCGGTTCGCCCTCGCCGTCCGGCGTGTCGCCCACACCGTCCCCGGCGAGTCCGGTGTCCTCGGGCCGTTCCTGGGCGAGCCGCTGGTCCAGGGTCTCGCCGTCGCGCTGCTCGGCGGCGGTGGTGCCGTACTTGGTCACGCCCAGCGGTTTCTCCGGCGGGGAGTAGCCCTCGTCCAGGCTGTCGTCGTAGGTCCGTTCGCCTACGGCGTCCTGCATGTCGAGGGGCGCGGCGTCCTCCTGCTCCTCGTTGGTCCCGGTGGGCTGGTACGCGTCGTCCGCCCTCGGTTCCCTGCTCATGTGTGCCTCCTCGCTCCTGCCGTGCTCCGCTTCTCCGCTCTCCGGCGGCGGCCGCTTCACACCGGCTCCTGCCACGCCGGGCCGGCCGTGCGCGGGCCGCGTACGCCGATCGCCGCGGCCGTACGCCGTCGTGGTGGCCGTACGGTGTCGTAGGGGCCGTACGGTGTCCCGGTCCGCGTTTCCCGATGCGCGGTCCCTAAGCACCCGGTTCGGTCACCGGTGAGCGCCCGGTCCGGTCACCGGTGGGCGGGGGGCCACGTACGCGTGCAGGCGCTCCAGCCGGTGCTCGGTCCAGTCGCGGGCGTAGCCGGCGGGGATGTCGCCGGGCAGGGTGAGGTGGGCGGCCGGGACGCGGCGGGCGGTGGCCCGGATCCTCGCGGCGGTGGAGTTGGCGTTGTTGCCGCGGGTCGCGGCCGAGGCGCAGCCGGAGTAGTGGCCCAGCGGGATGGCCTCGTGCCCGGTGAGCAGGCAGGGCGGGCGGACGCCGAGGCGGCGCAGGTCGGCGGCGGCGCGGGTCCAGGACTCGCGGTCGGCGGTGTTGCGGGCGACGGTCTGCCCGAGGACGGCGTACTGCACGGCCAGGTGCCCGGCCAGGCCCGCCGCGACGAGTGCGCCGGCCGCCGTGCGCCATCGGCCGCGCGGCGCTGTGACCGCGTACCGCAGTGCGTCCGCGACGGCCAGGGCCAGCAGGGCGTAGGCGGGCAGCAGGAAGCGGGGTGCCGCGTAGCCGACCGTGAACAGGTAGGGGAAGGCGGCCGTGGTGGCGCAGGCCAGCGGGACCGCCGTGCGCGCGGCCCGGCCGGCGCGGACCGCCACGACCAGGCCGAGGACCGCCAGCACGGGCAGCGCGTACCACCACAGCCCGACCGCCGGATGCGGCGCCGGGCCGGTGCAGGGACGGCACAGGGCCCGTCCGCCCAGGGCACGCAGGTGGTCGTCGACGGCCATGTACCAGCCGAGGCCGCCCTGCACGCGGGAGGCTTCGGCGAGACGTTCGCCCAGGCCGCCGAAGTGCGCGTACGCCTCGATCACCCACTCGGCGGACCCGGCCACGAGACCGGCGAGGAGGGCGAGCAGGGTCCGCCAGTGGCGGGCGGCGAGCGCGAGGGCGATCAGCGGGGCCGACACCCACACCGCGTCCATGGGCCGCATCAGCGCCATGAGCAGCGCTCCCGCGGCGACGCCCAGGGCGGCGTGACACGGTGCGGCGCGCTCGGTGCGGGCCCGCACGAATGAGCCGACGCAGGCCAGTGCCCCGAAGGCGACCCAGAGGTTGGGCATGGCCTGCGGTCCGTAGAACAGCGTGACCCACAGGGTGGTGAACAGGGCCCCCGCCGCGGCGAGCACCCCGGCCGGGAACAGTCCGCGCCAGGTCCGCAGGGCGAGGTACAGGGCGATGCCGGAGAGCACGGCGAGGTGAACGCGCAGCAGCGGGGTGGACGTCGACCAGGACGCGACGGGTGCCACGAGCAGCGTCACGCCCCGGGAGCGCGGCGCGCTGAAGAACGCGGCGGGCGCGTCGCGGTCGACCTGGCTGACGTACACGGTCTCGTCCCAGCCGAGGCCCAGGCCGGGGTGTACGAGCAGGAGCTGCGCCAGGGTGAACAGGGCGGCCACCAGCATCAGCGGGCGGGTGCCGGGGTTCCGGCGGGGCGTGCCGCGCGGCCGGGTGCTCGGTGTGCGGCGTCGTGCGCTGTGCGGGATGGCGTCGGTGCCGCCGGCCATCGTCCACCCCTCTGCGGTGTGCGTCGCTGCGGTAGGCGTCGCTGCGATGTGCGTCTGTGTCTGCGTCGGAGGACTTCTCACCCCGAGGGGACTTAGGGCGCCGTCACGGCGGGCCCTCGGGATCGTCGTCAAGCCAACCGCACCGTGCGGGGTGCGGCGCGCGGGGTTGGGCCAGGTGCCGGACGCCCCGCTCCCTGCATCAGCCGCATGGCGGACCGTTCGGCCCGCTTCCGGCCGCGCTGCGGGTCCGGAGGGGCGACGGCCGGAAGCGTGCTGGTGCCGTGCCTGCACCGGCGTGAAGCAGGACGGCCGCGGGCCGTGTGCGTCGGTGGGGCGGCCTGTGGCGGCGGGCGGGCAGGCGCGTACGGGCGCGGGGGAGAAGACGCGGACGAGGGCGGCGGGGGACGGCGCGGCGGAGTCGCCCGCCGGGGCGTGCCCGGCGCACGGCCGTCAGGTGGGTGCCGCTGGTGGTCGCCGTGCCGCTAGCCAGACGGCGTTCGCGCGGGTGTGCCCGGCCGTGCGGCAGGTGTGCCCCACCGTGCGGCAGTCGGCGAGGTGTTTCGACGGACCGTCGAAGACGCGGCTGCGGTGTCACGTCTCGAACGGGGACCGGGGCCGGCGCCCGCCGCCTGCGCACACTGGTCGACGCGGCCGGGTACTCCGGCCGGGCGCCGGGCGCCGAGGCGGTGGCGCGAAATCGTCCTTGCCCGGCTCGCCGACCGGCGGCGGGGGCGCCACCGCGGGGAACGCGTCCCGTTGGTCCACGCGTCCGGCTGGTCCACCACGGCAGCGGAGTGCCGTCCGTCCACGGCATCGGGGCGTCCGGCCCCGGAAGGTGCCGGCCGGTCAGGTGCGCGGGGTGGCGGCCGTCAGGTGGGCGGGCCGCTCGTCGTGCCCGACTCGGCCGCCACGTGGGCCACGGACCGGCCGACCGCGCCGACCGCGAGCAGCCGCCCGGCCGACGACGTCGGACACTCGATCACAGGACGGTCGGCCGGCGCGGATCAGCGCCGGTCACGCAGGCTGTACCCCGGTA
>DASTDN010000424.1:0-4701 GCA_035710365.1 Streptomyces sp.
GGTTGACCGCCGATCCCCGCATCACCGCCAGCACCCGGTGTCCGCGTTCCCGCGCCACCGACAGCCGCTCCAGGACCACCACGCCCACGCCCTCGGCGAGACCCATGCCGTCCGCGTCCGTGGAGAACGCCTTGCACCGCCCGTCCTGGGCGAGGCCGCGCTGCCGGGAGAACGCGACGAAGTTGCCGGGTGTCGCCATCACCATCGCCCCGCCGGCCAGGGCCATCGAGCATTCGCCCTGCCGCAGCGACTGGCCCGCCAGGTGGATGGCCACGAGGGAGGACGAGCAGGCCGTGTCCAGCGTCACGGCCGGGCCCTCGAAGCCGAAGACGTACGACACGCGGCCGGAGGCGACACTCGACGACGCTCCCGTGCCCGCGAATCCCTCGGACTCGGGTGTGACCACGCCGGACCCGGCGCCGTAGCCCTGCCCGGAGAGGCCCGAGAACACCGCGACGTCGGTCCCTTTCAGGGAGAGCGGGTCGAGTCCGGCGCGTTCCAGGGCCTCCCAGGAGGTTTCCAGGAGGAGCCGCTGCTGGGGGTCCATCGCGAGGGCCTCGCGCGGGGAGATGCCGAAGAAGCCCGCGTCGAACAGGCCCGCGCCCCGGAGGAAACCGCCCTCGCTCGTGTACGACGTGCCGGGGCGGTCGGGGTCCGGGTCGATCAGCCCTTCCAGGTCCCAGCCGCGGTCGTCGGGAAACCCGGACACCGCGTCCACGCCGTCCACGACCAGCCGCCACAGATCGTCCGGCGAGGCCACCCCGCCCGGGTACCGGCAGGCCATGCCCACGATGGCCAGCGGCTCACTCGCCCGGTCCTCCGCCTCGCGCAGCCGCTTGCGGGCGTCGCGGGCGTCGGCGATGGCCTTCTTGAGGTAGTCGCGGAGTTGTGCCTCGTCAGCCACTGAATTCAGCTCCCCGGAGAGTGAGGTGTAGCGATGCCGGTGGGTGGGGGGGTCTGGGTCGGCGGGGCGGCGTACGGGAGGGCGGCGTAGGGACAGGGCCGGGCAGGGATGGCCCGACCGCGTCCGTACGGTCCGTACGGTGCCGGTCCGTACGGTCCCGGTTCAGTCGTGCCGGTTCAGTCGTGCCGGTCGACGAGTGCGAAGAGTTCCTCGTCGCTGGCGCTGTCGAGGTCGTCGTCGGAGGGTTCCGCCGTGTGCGGCGTCTCGGCCGCCCGCAGCAGTTCCCGCAGGCGTATGGTGATGCGCCGGCGGGCCTCGTCGTCGGAGGCGGCGGACCCGATGGCGGCTTCCAGGCCGGCGAGTCCGGCCAGTACCGGATCGGCGGGGGAGGCCTCCCCGACGGCCAGTTCGCCGAGCAGATGGGCCGCGAGGGCCTGCGGGGTGGGGTGGTCGAAGACGAGGGTGGCGGGCAGGTGCAGCCCGGTCGCCTCCCGCATCCGGTTGCGCAGTTCCACCGACGTCAGCGAGTCGAAGCCGGTCTCCTTGAACGCCAGGTCCGCCCGGATGCCGCCCGGCCCGGAGTGGCCGAGCACGACCGCGGCCTGCGTACGGACCAGGTCCAGCAGCAGCGCCTCCCGTTCGGCGGGGCCGAGTCCGGCCAGCCGCTCCGGCAACCCCCGGCGCCCGTCGCCCGGTTCCACGGTGTGCGCCGTCCTGCGGACCGCCCCCACGAGGCCGCGCAGCAGATGCGGCACGCCGCCGCCGGACGCGGCGTCGGCGCGCATCCTCCGCGGGTCCAGTTTGACCGGCACCAGCAGCGCCCGCCCGGACCCCACGGCCGCGTCGAACAGTTCCATGCCCTCCGCCGAGGGCAGCGCCAGGACTCCCCCGCGTCCCTCACGCCGGCTCATCCGGGTCCTGGTGAGATCGTCGATGTGGGTGGCCATGCCGGTGGCTTCCTTCCAGGGCCCCCAGGCCAGTGACAGTCCGGGCAGGCCGGCGGCGCGGCGGACGGCCATCAGCCCGTCGAGGTACGCGTTCGCCGCCGCGTAGCCCGCGCTGCCCGCGCCGAGGAACACGGACGACGCGGAGGAGTAGACGACGAAGGCCGTCAGATCGTCCGCCCGCTCCCGGGTCAGCTCGTCCAGGTGCCGTACGGCGTCGGCCTTCGGGGCGAAGACCTTCGCCAGCCGCTCCGGGGTGAGCGCGCCGATCACGCCCGCGTCGAAGACGCCCGCCGTGTGCACCACCCCGGTCAAGGGGTGCGTGTCCGGAACGGAGGCGAGGAGCGCCCCCACCTGGGCACGGTCCGACAGGTCGCAGGCCACCACCGACACCTCGGCCCCGACCTCGCCCAGTTCAGCGACCAACTCCGCCACGCCGTCGGCGTCCGGACCACGCCGGCTCGCCAGCAGCAGACGCCGCACGCCGTGCCGCGTGACGAGGTGCCGGGCCGCCAGGGCGCCCAGCGTGCCGCCGCCCGACACCAGTACCGTGCCGTCCGGCCCGAACACCGCCGGCGCATTCTGCTGTGCGGGTTCGGCGGCTCGGGCGAGCCGGGGCACGGAGAGGGTCGTACCGCGCGCGGCGAGCTGCGGCTCACCGCAGGCCAGCGCCGCGCCCAATACATGCTCCACGTCGCCGCCGCCGTCCGCGTCGGGATCGGCGTCCAGCAGGACGATCCGGTCGGGGTGCTCCGACTGGGCGGCGCGCACCAGCCCCCACACCGCCGAACCCGCCGGGTCGTCCACCACGCCGTCGTCACCCGCGGGCACCGCGCCCCGGGTCACCACCACGAGCCGCGACTCCTCCAGCCCGGCCGCGGCCAGCCACGCCTGCACCACGCCCAGCACCCGCGCGGTCAACGTCAGCGCGGCGTCCCCGCCGTCGCCGCCGTGCGCGTCGAGGAGCGCCACGGCCGGTACGTCGGCGCCCGCCGCCACGTCCTCCGCCAGGTCCTCCACCTCATCGGCGGTCGCGACGGACACCCACGACAGCGACAGCGCGGCCTCGGGCGCGGGAGGCAGCTCCGTCCAGTCCACGCCGTACAGCGCGTCGCTGACCGTGTCCGCCGCCGGTTCCCACCGCTGGGCGGAGACCGCGCGCAGCACCAGCGAGTCCATCGTCAGGACCGGCCCACCGGCCTCGTCGGCGGCCTGCAGCGAGAGCGTGCCTGGCCCGGACCCAGTCTCGCCCTCGGCTCCGGAACCGGGTCCTCCGGGCACCAGTCGGACGCGCAGCGCCGAGGCCCCGGCCGCGTGCAGGGTCAGCCCGTTCCACGAGAACGGCATCACCGGCCCCTCACCGCCCGAACCGGCCGCCGCCCCGAACGTCCCCGCCTGCAACGCGGCGTCCAGCAGCGCCGGATGCGCCCCGAACCGTCCGGCGTCCCCGCGTGTCTCCTCCGGCAGCGTGACCTCGGCGAACACCTCGTCCCCGCGCCGCCACACCGCCCGCACACCCTGGAACACCGGCCCGTACCCGTACCCACGCCCGGCCAGACCGTCGTAAAGCCCTTCGACGTCGACCGGCCGCGCCCCGGGCGGGGGCCAGGCCGTGAAGTCGTACGCCGGGAGGCTCGCCCGCGTCGTCTCGGAGGTCAGCAGGCCGGTGGCATGCCGCGTCCACACGTCCGCGTCGTCCCGCAGGGAGTACACCTCCACGGAGCGCGAACCGTCCTCCCCAGGTCCCCCCACCATGACCTGCACGCGTACGCCACCCTGCTCGGGCACCACCAGCGGCGTCTCGGTGACGAGTTCTTCCAGTACGCCGCAGTCGGCCTCGTCCCCGGCCCGCACCACCAACTCCACCAACGCCGTGCCCGGCACCAGGACCACACCACCCACCCGGTGATCACCCAGCCACGCATGCGACCTCAACGACAGCCGGGACGTGAACACCAGCCCGTCCGACCCCGGCAACCGCACCACCGCACCCAACAAGGGGTGGTCCACCGCTGCTTGCCCCAGGGAGGCGGCATCGGTGACCGACTCGGCGGGCTGGAGCCAGTAGTGCCGGTGGTCGAAGGCATACGTCGGCAAGTCGACCCGAGCGGCCGTCGCCGCGGCGGGAAGCACCGCCGCCCAGTCGACGGAGATGCCGCGTACGAAGAGTTCGGCCATGGAGGTGAACAGCCGCCTGAGGCCGCCGTCTTCGCGGCGGAGGGTGCCGGTCACCAGCGCGTCCGTGGCCTCGGCGATGGGCTGGACGAGGACGGGGTGGGCGCTGACCTCGATGAACACGCCGTGCCCGGTGGCGGCCAGCTCCGCGACCGCCGGGCCGAAGGCGACTTGTTGACGGAGGTTGCGGTACCAGTAGTCACCGTCCAGTACGCCTGCGTCCTCGATCCAGCCGCCCGTGACGGTGGAGTAGAAGGGGATGGCCGGGGTCTCGGCGGTGACGGGGGCGAGTGCTTCGGCGAGGGTGTCGCGGATGTCCTCGACATGGCGGGTGTGGGAGGCGTAGTCCACAGCGATACGACGCACCCGCACACCTGCGCCGGACAGTTCGGCGAGCACCTCGTCCAGGGCCTGGGCGTCGCCCGCGATCACGACCGACTTCGGGCCGTTGACCGCCGCCACCTCCACACGGTCCAGCCACGGCCGTACTTCCTCAGCGCTCAGCGCGACAGAGGCCATGCCTCCGCGCCCGGACAACCGCCCGGCTATCGCCTGGCTCCGCAACGCCACCACCCGCGCCGCGTCGTCCAGGGACAGCGCGCCCGCGACGCACGCGGCGGCGATCTCACCCTGTGAATGGCCGAGTACAGCGTCCGGCCGGACACCGACCGACTCCCA
>DASTDN010000425.1:0-12188 GCA_035710365.1 Streptomyces sp.
GCCCCGTCCGGTCGGCGATCGGTGCACCATCGCGGGCCCGGGCTTGCCGGAAGGGCCCGGCCGGTTGTCACCGGCCGGGCCCTTTCGGCGTACGCCCCCGACGTCCGGCGGCCGCGGCCCGCGTTCGTCCACAGGCCCCGCCCGCTGTCGGACCCCCGTGCGACGCTGACTCGGTGAATGTCGACGACCTGGTCCGGTTGCGCCGGGCGCGTGACCGGATGGACCGTGAGTACGCCGAGCCGCTCGACGTCGCCGGGCTTGCGCGTACGGCGCTGATGTCCCCGGGCCACTTCCAGCGCAGCTTCCGCGCGGCCTTCGGTGAGACGCCGTACGGCTATCTGATGACCCGCCGGGTGGAGCGGGCCAAGGCCTTGCTGCGGCGCGGCGACCTGACGGTGACCGAGGTGTGCATGGCGGTGGGGTGTACGTCGCTCGGATCGTTCAGCTCGCGTTTCACGCGGCTGGTCGGTGAGACGCCGAGCGCCTACCGGGCCCGCCGGCACGACACGGGAGCGGAGATGCCGGCGTGCGTGGCCCGGACCCTCACCCGGCCGCGACGGGCGTAGCGTGCCGCCATGGACTCGACTACGGACGTGAAACTCTCGACGTGCTTCGTCGCGGTCGACGACCACGACAAGGCGCTGGCCTTCTACCGGGACGTGCTGGGGCTGGAGGTCCGTAACGACGTCGGCTTCGAGGGGATGCGCTGGGTGACCGTGGGCTCGCCCCTGCAACCGGACCTGGAGATCGTGCTGGAGCCGCCGGCCGCGAACCCGGACGCCTCCCCCGCCGACCGTCAAGCGATGGCGGAACTGCTGGCCAAGGGCATGCTGCGCGGCGTCATCTTCACCACCGGGGACTGCGACGCCCTGTACGCCCGGGTCCGCGAGGCGGGCGCCGACGTGGTCCAGGAACCCACGGACCAGCCGTACGGGGTGCGGGACTGCGCCTTCCGCGACCCGGCGGGGAACATGCTGCGTTTCGTGCAGCGGCGGGGCGACTGAGGCAGCGGGCCCGGCCGGGTCCGGACCGCGTCACCCTCCGCTCCGGTCCCGCCCGAGGCGGAACGCGCGAGCGCGGAGGTAGCGCTGCTCGGGCTGGCTGAGGGTCCGGGAGGCGGCCGACTCGTACGCGGCGCGGGCCGCTTCGGGGTCTCCGGCGCGTTCCAGCAGGTGCGCGCGGGCGGCGTCCAGCCGGTGGCCGGTGTACACGCCGGCCAGGGCGTCCAACTCGGCCAGCCCCGCGCGCGGGCCGTGCACCATCGCCACGGCCACGGCCCGGTTGAGCCGTTCCACCGGGCCGGGAACCAGGCCCACCAGTACGTCGTAGAGGCCGAGGATCTCGGGCCAGTCGGTCGCCCCGGCGCTCGGCGCCTCGCCGTGGACGGCGGCGATCGCGGCACGGAGCTGGTAGGGGCCGGGACGGCCCCGGGACAGCGCGTCCACGACGAGCGCGGCGCCCTCCTCGATCGCGGCCCGGTCCCAGCGGTCACGGTCCTGCTCGTCGAGCGGCACGAGTTCGCCGTGCGGCCCGGTGCGCGCGTCGTGACGGGCGTCGGTGAGCAGCATCAGGGCGAGCAGCCCCGCCGCCTCGGCGTCCCGGGGAAGCAGCCGGTGCACCTGACGCGTGAGCCGGATCGCCTCGCGGGCCAGGTCACGGCGCTGGAGGCGGGCCCCGGACGTCGCGGTGTAGCCCTCGTTGAAGATCAGGTACAGGGTGTGCAGGACGCCGGGCAGCCGCTGCTCCCAGTGGTCGGGGCGGCCGAAGCGCACATCCCGCACCTTGCGCTTGGCCCGGCTGACGCGCTGCGCCATCGTCGCCTCGGGGACGAGGTGGGCGCGGGCGATCTCCGCGGTCGTCAGGCCGCCGACGGCGCGCAGGGTGAGCGCGATCTGCGCGGGCGGGGTCAGGGCCGGGTGGCAGCACAGGAACAGCAGGGACAGTGTGTCGTCCTCGCGCGGTGCCCGCCCGGCACCGGGCGGCGGTGCCGTGAACGCGTCGCGCGGGTCGAGTGCCGCCGCCCGGTCCTCGCGCCGCCGCCGCGCGGCCTCGCCGCGCAGCGTGTCCGTCAGCCGCCGCGAGGCCACCTTGATGAGCCAGCCGCGCGGATTGTCCGGCACCCCGGCCGAGGGCCACTGCTCGGCGGCCGCGAGCAGCGCCTCCTGTACGGCGTCCTCGGCGGCGTCGAAGTGCCCGTACCGCCTGACCAGCGCACCGAGGACCTGCGGCGCGTGCCGACGCAGCAGGTCCTCGACGTGGGTGGTACGCCGCACCGTCGGCTCAGCAGGGGTCTCCGGCCTCGCCGTCCATGATCTGCCGGATCACCACCGGGTGGTTCGGCGCCCCGGCGGGCTGGGGGCACCGCGCCACGCGCTCGGCGATCGCGGTGACGCGCTCCAGGCTCGCGCACTCCAGGACCCAGAAGCCCGCCATGACCTCCTTGGTCTCCCCGTACGGCCCGTCGGTGACCACGCTCTCGCCGTCCGCGCCGAGCCCGACGTGCCGGGTCTTGGCGGGCTCGCCCAGGCCGTGCGCGGTGACGAGTTCACCGGACTCGGCGAGGTCGTCGTTGACGGCGTTCATGAAGGCGTACATCGCCTGGATCTCCTCCTCGCGCCAGGCCGGCGACGTGTCCGACGCCTTGCCGCTCATCGCCTCGTAGTCCGCCTGCGCGCCCTGCACCATCACCAGGTACTTCATCGGTCCGCTCCTTCGCTTCGGCCCGCCCCGTACGGGCGGCGTTCACAGGGGACGTCGGAGCCGGTCCGCCCTTCTCGACAGAGACCTCGAAACGATTTTTCCGAGCCTCGCAGGCTCTCAGGGCCTTCTCGCGACGTGGCTCACCAACCGCTGCCCGGCGGTCCCCCGGGCCTCGCCGGATCCGCTCTCGTCACCGGGGTACGCCTCGCACCTGGGATTCCGGCAGGGCCCCGGTATCCACAGCGGGACCCACGCTCCCAGCGTCTTGTGGCGCCGGACGACCTGACCGACGGCCTGTCCGCAGACGGGACAGGCGTTCTTCTCGCTGTCCATGCCCCCAGGGTAGGCCGGGGCAGCCGCCCGCGCTCCGCCTGCGTGTCCGCAGCGGATGGCCGCCTCCGTCAAGCCCGGGGCCCGCGCTGCTGCACCGATCGCCGACCGGACGGGGCCGACTCGTGGTCAGGCCTTCTTCGTCTCCCACAAGATCTTGTCGATCTGGGCGATGTGGCCCAGCGCCTTCGCCGGCCGTCGTACGCCGGCGCTTCCAGCCCCGCATCCGAAGCGCGTCGTGCCGTCGCCGAAGAGGCCCGGCGGCTCCAGCGCGAACCGCGAGCCCCGGCTACAGGCCCTGCCGGCCGGGCGTACGCGGCCGGGGTTCACGCCACATCGGCCACATCAGCGGCCCGCCGTCCGGCAGGCGCAGCGCGTTGCCGGTGAACTCGAAGCCGAGCCGCTCGTACAGCTCCTTGCTGCGGGCGCTGCTCGCCTCCAGGTACGCCGCCCGCCCTTCGCGGTCGCAGCGGTCGAGCACCGAGCCGATGAGCGCGCTGCCGAGGCCCTCGCCCTGCCGGTCCGGCGCCACGCCGATCATCCACAGGTACTCGTGGGCGCGGCCCGAGGGGTGGATGCCGGAGGTGAGCCGCCCGATCCGCTCGACGCGTTCGTTGTCCGGGTCGACGGCCTGCCGGATCTGCGCGAACTCGTCACCGTCCTGTTCTCCCCGGGCCTGCTCGCCCTCGCGCCCGTCGTCCGCCGGAACGGACAGCCACAGCGCGCAGGCCGAGCCGTCCTCCGTGACGTCGATGTACCCGTCGGCCAGCGCCGCTTCGGTGAACGCGGCCATGAGCCTGTGGTGGGTCCTGCGGCGGTACTCGGTACCGGGGAAGACCCAGCTGCTCACCGGGTCGTTCTGGAATGCCTCGTCCAGCAACCGGACGACCAGTTTCCGGTCGTCCTGTCCCGCCGCGCGTATCGCCACGCCCATGTCCTGCCCTTTCGACCGACTGCCGCCGCCGTTCCCGCGGCCGTTGCAGCCTAGTAGGTGGCGGTGGGGGCGGACCTCTCGCCATGAGGGCGGGCCCCGCGCCGTGGAGACGTACGAGGCCCGCCGTACCGGTGCCGCCGGCCGCCGTACGGAGTCAGGATCCGTACGGGGCCGACGGCACCGGAGCGGAGGCCAACCCGGCGTTCGGCCGGAGTGGGTGCCGCCGCGCTCATCTGGTGCGGCGCGTCACGAATTCGGCCAGGGCGAGGAGCCCGCCCGCCGCCTCCGGGTCGGGCACCGCCCGCATCAGCGCCTGCACGGCGCGGGCCATCCGGTCGGCCGCCTCCGCCTGAGCCCAGTCCCGGCCCCCCGCGCGCTCCACGGCCCGTGCGACGGTGCCGATGTCGGCCTCGCCGTGCGGCAGCGCGTAGAGCGCGGCGAGGTCGCGGGCCTCCGGGGTACCGGAGGTGAGCGCGGCGACCACCGGCGGCGACTTCTTGCGCGCCGCCAGGTCCGCCCCGGCCGGCTTGCCGGTGCGCCGCGGGTCGCCCCAGATGCCGATGACGTCGTCGATGAGCTGGAACGCGAGCCCCGCCTGCCGGCCGAACTCGTCCAGCGCCGCGACGTCCTCCTCGTCCGCGCCCGTGTACATCGCGCCCAGCGCGCAGGCGCACCCGAGCAGCGCGCCCGTTTTGGACTCGGCCATGGCGAGCACCTCGTGGAGCGTGACCTCCGCCGGGTCGCGGTGCTCCAGCGCCGTGTCCGCCTGCTGGCCCTCGCACAGTTCCACCACGCAGTCGGCGAGCCGGGCGGCGGCGGCCGGCGACGCCGGGTGCGGGTCGGCGGCGAGCACCCGCAGGGCCAGCGCCTGCAGGGCGTCGCCGGTGACGATCGCGTTGGCGTCGCCGAACACGGTCCATGCGGTGGGCCGGTGCCGCCGGGTGGTGTCCCGGTCCATCACGTCGTCGTGCAGCAGCGTGAAGTTGTGGATGATCTCCACGGCCGCGGCCGCCCGGACGGCCGCCGCGCGTGCCCCGGGGCCGCCCAGCGCGGACGCGGCGGTCAGCACGAGCGCGGGCCGTACCGCCTTGCCCGCGTTGCCCTGCGCCGGTCTGCCCTCGGCGTCCTCCCAGCCGAAGTGGTAGAGGGCGACGCGCCGCAGGGCGACGGGCAGGGTCATGAGGGCCGCCCGCAGTTCGGGGTCGACCGTCCCCCTGGCCCGCTCCAGTAGCGGGACCGCCTCCTGCTCGTCGGCCGACTCCGCGCAGTCGTCCTCGTGCGCCACGACGGGACTCCGCCTCTCAGACGCCCCCAGGGGGCGCTCCGTCGTCTCCGTCACCGGCTCACCTCCCGGCCACGTCGGCCGGGCGCACGAGCGGCGGCGTGCGCCGTGCGTGCGGTCGTCCCGGGCGTGAACCGCCCCGCGGGGCCGCGTGCACGCCCCGGAGAGCTGTGTACCCGCCCCGGAAGGCGGGGACACGGCGGACCTCGGGCAAGGTCACTGCCAGCGGCCGATCTCGACGTTCTCCAGGATGCCGAGCGCGTCCGGCACCAGTACCGCCGCCGAGTAGTAGGCGGTCACCAGGTACTTGATGACGGCCTGTTCGTTGATGCCCATGAACCGCACGGACAGGCTCGGCTCGATCTCGTCCGGCACTCCCTTGGCCCGCAGCCCGATGACGCCCTGGTCCGCCTCCCCGGTACGCATCGCGATGATCGACGAGGTACGCGCCTCGCTGACCGGGATCTTGTTGCACGGGTAGATCGGGACACCCCTCCAGGTGGGGATGCGGTTGCCGCCGACGTCGATGGTCTCGGGGACGAGCCCGCGCTTGTTGAGTTCCCGGCCGAACGCCGCGATCGCCCGCGGGTGGGCGAGGAGCAGCTTGGTGCCCCGGCGCCGGCTGAGCAGTTCGTCCAGGTCGTCCGGGCTCGGCACGCCGTCGTGCGGCTGGAGGCGCTGGTCGTACTCGCAGTTGTGGAGCAGACCGAAGTCCCGGTTGTTGACGAGCTCGTGCTCCTGACGCTCCTTCAGCGCCTCCACGGTGAGCCGCAACTGCTGCTCGGTCTGGTTCATCGGCTGGTTGTAGAGGTCGGCCACGCGCGAGTGCACCCGCAGCACGGTCTGCGCGACACTGAGTTCGTACTCCCGGGGGCTGGCCTCGTAGTCGACGAACGTGTGCGGGATGTCCGGCTCGCCGGAGTGGCCGGCGGCGAGGTCGATCTCCTTCTCGCCGTACCTGTTGGTGCGCTGCCCGGGGATCGCGCTCTGCTGGTCGATGTGCGCGCGCAGGGACTCCGAGCGTTCCGCGACCTGCTCGACCGCCTCCCGCGGCAGCACGAGGACCGTGCAGGCCGTGGCGGCTCGGGCCGTGTACTCCCAGATGGCGTCCCCGTCGAGCAGGGCGCGGTCGCCGAAGTAGGCGCCGTCGGCGAGCACTCCGAGGACGGCCTCGTCGCCGTAGGGGCCCGTGCCGGTCTTCTCGACCCTGCCGTGCGCGAGGAGGTACACCTCGTCGGTGCGGCTGCCGAAGGAGGCGATGACCTCTCCGGGGGCGAATTCCTGCTGACGGCAGCGCCCGGCCAGCTCGGCCAGCACGTCCAGGTCCTCGTACGACCGCAGGGCGGGCAGCTCGCCGAGTTCCGCCGGAATGACCTCGACGCGGTCACCCGTCTTCACGAAGGTGATCCGGCCGTCGCCCACGGCGTAGGTCATCCGCCGGTTCACCCGGTACGTACCGCCCTGCACGTCCACCCACGGCAGGGTGCGCAGCAGCCAGCGCGAGCTGATCTCCTGCATCTGGGGGACGGACTTGGTCGTGGTGGCCAGGTTCCGCGCCGCCGCCGTGCCGAGGCTCTGCTGCGGCCTGGTCTCCTCTGCGCGGACCTCTTCGCCTACCGACATAAAGAACTGCCTTTCCGGTCGTGCTCCGCGCGGAGGTGCGCCGCGCATCGCTGTGCGCGACCAGCCTTTCATCACGCGGAGTGATCGTGCTATTACACGAACGAGCGGGATTGGATCACGACCAACCGGGGAAGAGCTGCGGTTTCCCACGGCCGAGCATGAGATAAGGAACAAAAGCCACGTAGGGAGCTTTTCGCCCTGTCCGACGTCCATCGACACTGTGAGTGACGTTTCCCCGAGCGCAGGCCCGCGCCCGTATGCGCCTCCCGGGCGTCCGCCGCGCGCCTCCGGTTCCCGCGCGGCCGCCCCGCCGAACCGGCCCGCCCGGACCGGTCCTCCGGGTGACAATGGCGCCATGCCCAGCCCCGACGCCGGACGCGGCGGCACCGAAGGCCCCGGTCCCGGCACCCCGCCCTCCACGGCCGTCACCACCCTGCGGCCCCTGCTGCCCTCCCCGGTGCAGGAGGTGCGGGACCCGCGCTTCGAGCGGCGCGGCATACGGCTGCTGCTGAAGCGGGACGATCTGATCCACCCGGAGCTGATCGGCAACAAGTGGCGCAAGCTGGCGCCCAACCTCGCGGCGGCGGCCGGCCGGACCGTCGTCACCTTCGGCGGCGCCTACTCCAACCACCTCAGGGCTACGGCCGCCGCCGGACGACTGCTCGGCCTGTCCACGGTCGGAGTGGTGCGCGGCCACGAACTGGCCGACCGCCCCCTCAACCCCTCACTGGCGCGCTGCACGGCCGACGGCATGCGACTGCACTTCGTCGACAGGTCGGTCTACCGCCGCAAGACCGAGCCCGAGGTGCTGGCGGCCGTCCTGCGCGCGGCGGGTACCGAGGACGCGTACGTGGTTCCCGAGGGCGGCAGCAACCACCTCGCCGTGCGGGGCTGCCGGGACCTCGGCGCGGAACTGGCCGGCCGGTGCGACGTGGCCGCGGTCGCCTGCGGCACCGGCGGCACCCTGGCCGGACTCGCCGGAGGACTGCCGCCCGGCAGCCGGGCGCTCGGGATACCGGTCCTCAGAGGCGGCTTCCTGGGCTCCGAGGTGCGGGCCCTGCAGGAGCGCGCCTTCGGCGGCCCCCTCGGCTCGTGGTCCCTCGACGAGCGTTTCCACTTCGGCGGCTACGCCCGTACCGGCCCCGAACTCGACACCTTCGCGGACGGCTTCGAACAGCGCCACGGACTGCCCGTGGAACGTCTCTATGTCGCCAAATTGCTCTACGCCCTTGTCGCCCTGGCCGGCGAAGGCGCCTTCCCGCCCGGGACCGCGCTGGCGGCCGTGATCACCGGCCGCCCCCTCCCCTGAGCGCCCCGCCCGTGCGGCGTCTCACTGCGCCTCCCGGTACGCCGCCGCCTCCTCCAGGTCCAGTCTGCGCAGCAGGGTCCGCAGCATCTCGTCGTCGATGTGGCGGCCGTCCCGCAGCTTGACGAACACCTCGCGTTCGGCACCGATCATCTCCCCCGCGAGCCGCCGGTAGGTGTCGTCGACGGTCTCCCCGGTCACGGGGTTGACCTGGCCGAGGCGCTCCCAGACGGCGTTGCGGCGCCGGTCCAGGACGCTGCGCAGCCGGTCGGCGAGCGGCCCCGGCAGGGAGTTGCGCTCGTCGTCGAGAAGCTCGTCCAGGCGCCGCTCGGCGGCCCGGGACGCCTGCGCCTGGGCATTCGCCTCGGCGAGGGTCCCGGCCCGCCGGTCGGGGGCGGGGAACCTCAGCAGCCGGATCAGCGGGGGCAGCGTGAGCCCCTGCACGACCAGGGTGCCGATGACCGTCGTGAAGGTCAGGAAGAGGATGAGGTTGCGCTGCGGGAATGGCTCGCCGCCGTGCACGGTGAGCGGGACGGAAGAGGCCACGGCGAGGGACACCACGCCCCGCATGCCGGCCCAGGAGGTGACGGCCGGCCCCTTCCAGGTCGGGTTCTCCTCCCGCTCACGAATCCGCGCCGACACCATGCGCGGCAGGAACGTCGCCGGGTACACCCACACGAACCGCACCGTCACGACCACCAGGAAGACGACGACCGCGTACCGGGCGGCATCGGCCCCCTCGTACTCGCCGAGTTCCCGCAGCACCACCGGGAGCTGCAGTCCGATGAGCGCGAAGACGCTCGACTCCAGGACGAAGGCGACCATCTTCCAGACCGCCTCCTCCTGGAGCCGGGTGGCGAAATCGACCTCCCACGCGCGGTGGCCGAGGTGGAGTGCGACGACCACGACCGCGAGGACGCCCGAAGCGTGCACCTGCTCGGCCGCCGCGTAGGCCACGAACGGGATCAGCAGGGAGAGGGTGTTCTGGAACAGCGCCTCGCGCACGCGCGTGCGCAGCCAGTGGATCGGCAGCATCAGCACCAGCCCGATGCCCACACCGCCGATCGCCGCGATCAGGAACTCGGCGACGCCACCGGCCCAGGTGGCACCCTCGCCGACGGCGGCGGCCAGCGCCACCTTGAACGCGGTGATGGCGGTGGCGTCGTTCAGCAGCGACTCGCCCTGCAGGACGGTCGTGATCCGCGAGGGCAGCCCCACGCGCCGTGCCACCGCCGTCGCCGCGACCGCGTCCGGTGGCGCCACCACCGCGCCGAACACCAGCGCCGCGGGCAGCGGCAGGTCCGGCACGATCAGGTACACGGCCCATCCGACGGCGAAGGTCGCGAACAGCACGTAACCCACGGACAGCAGGGCCACCGGCCGGAGCTGCGCCCGCAGGTCCAGGTACGAACTGTCGGTGGCCGCCAGGTGCAGCAGCGGGGGCAGCAGCAGCGGCAGCACGATGTGCGGGGCGAGGGTGTAGTCCGGCACGCCCGGCAGATAGCTCACGGCGAGACCCACGGCGACCAGCAGCAGCGGGGCGGGCACGGGGGTGCGCCGGCCAGCCGCGGCGACCGCCGCACTGC
The DNA here is from genome assembly GCA_035710365.1 of Streptomyces sp. Lineage (GTDB taxonomy): Bacteria > Actinomycetota > Actinomycetes > Streptomycetales > Streptomycetaceae > Streptomyces. Next base: position 9,762 of record DASTDN010000425.1, read on the forward strand.
CCGCCACCAGCGACAGCAGCGGCATCACGTCCATCGCCCCGCCCGCCCCCCTTCTCCGCGCCACCCAGCGCACGACCGTCGTAACCTGGCCATCATGAAACAGTGCACGCACGTCGACGCGCTGCCGCACCCGGAGCCCGAGGCGCTGACCGAGACATGCCCCGAGTGCCTCGCCTCCGGCACGCACCCGGTCCAGTTGCGACTGTGCCTGACCTGCGGTCACGTCGGATGCTGCGACTCTTCGCCGGGCCGCCACGCCAGCGGGCACCACCACACGTCCGGCCATCCAGTGATGCGGACCTTCGAACCGGGCGAGGACTGGCGCTGGTGCTTCGTCGACCACGTACTGGTCTGAAGTGGATCACTACACGCCGGGACGGTTCGACCCTCTGACGTCTGGGTACGTCAAAGCGGCGCGCGCTCTTCTCCATTGGGCCCGCAAACCTCTAGCCACGGTACGTGTTCATAGGTTTACTATGAGTGACAGTGAGGGGTTGGGGTCCCGGGGACAGGAACGTTCGGAGCGCGATAGCGTCACCGCTGAACCACGTACCGCGTTGTCCCGGGGGGCGACCCTCGGCCCTGAAATGCTTGTACCACCATGGAGGTGAGGGTGTCCCAGATCGCAGGCGAGCCCGCGACCCAGGACTTCGTCGAAGTCCGGCTGCCGGCCGCGGGTGCCTACCTGTCGGTGCTGCGTACGGCCACGGCCGGTCTCGCGGCCCGTTTGGACTTCACCCTCGACGAGATCGAGGACTTGCGCATCGCCGTCGACGAGGCGTGCGCCATCCTGCTGCAGCAGGCCGTGCCCGGCTCCGTGCTGAGCTGTGTCTTCAGGCTGGTCGACGACTCACTCGAGGTCACCGTCTCGGCCCCGACCACGGACGGTCACGCGCCCTCGCGGGACACCTTCGCGTGGACCGTCCTGTCCGCCCTGGCGGGCAAGGTCTCCTCCGCCGTGGACGAGGACAGAACCGTTTCGATCAGCCTCTACAAACAGCGCGGCGCGGGACCCGGGCCGGCGTGAGGAACGGGGACGGGCCGGTGCGGGACGAAGAGCGCGGCACACGGGAGCTGTCGGCCGGGGCGACGGCCGGGCCGGGGGCGAGCGCATCCCGGCGCATGGACGGCATCGACGGCATTCCCGAGCAGGCCCGTCCGCACCCGGAGGACGAGGCCGCCACGGCCGTCCTGCCGGGCGACGGGCCGGGGGGCCGGGAGAGCGCCGCACGGAGTGCGCCTCCAGACGGGCGGGCCGGGCTTCCCCCCGCCCAGGACGGGCCCTCCACGCGCGCGAAGCCGCGGGCGGGGAAGGAGGCGGGGGCTCGGGGAAGGGCGACGGGCGGGACGATGAGCGAGCACGAGCGAAACCCCGAGGCGGACGGGCTGCGCACGCCGAGGGTCCAGAGCACGCGGCACGACCCGCAGGACCGCAGCGGAGCGCGCGCCCTGTTCCTGGAGCTGCGCGAGCTGCCCGACGGCAGCCCTGAGTACGCGGAACTGCGCAACCGGCTGGTCCGGATGCACCTGCCGCTCGTCGAGCACCTCGCGCGCCGCTTCCGCAATCGGGGCGAGCCGCTGGACGACCTCACCCAGGTCGCCACGATCGGCCTGATCAAGTCCGTCGACCGCTTCGACCCGGACCGCGGCGTGGAGTTCTCCACGTACGCGACCCCGACGGTCGTCGGCGAGATCAAGCGGCATTTCCGCGACAAGGGCTGGGCGGTACGGGTGCCGCGCCGACTCCAGGAGCTGCGCCTCGCGCTCACCACGGCGACGGCCGAGCTGTCCCAGCAGCACGGCCGCTCCCCCACGGTGCACGAGCTCGCCGAGAAGCTGGGGATCTCGGAGGAGGAGGTCCTGGAGGGCCTGGAGTCCGCCAACGCGTACTCCACGCTGTCCCTGGACGTGCCGGACACCGACGACGAGTCCCCGGCGGTCGCCGACACCCTCGGCGCGGAGGACGAGGCCCTGGAGGGCGTCGAATACCGCGAGTCTCTCAAGCCGCTGCTGGAGGACCTGCCGCCGCGCGAGAAGCGCATCCTGCTGCTGCGCTTCTTCGGCAACATGACGCAGTCGCAGATCGCGCAGGAGGTCGGGATCTCCCAGATGCACGTGTCCCGGCTGCTGGCCCGCACACTCGCGCAGTTGCGCGAGAAGCTGCTGGTGGAGGAGTAAGCGAGCCCAGGACCGGCGGAAGGCCCCCGCGCGCGGGGGACGCTACTTCTCGCCGTCCTGGGCACCGCCCGGCGCCCGGATCCCGAGCGCCTGCGTCGCCGTCGGGTGGACCAGCAGCACCAGCGCCGCCACTGCCACGACCGCCAGGGCGATGCCCGCCGGGATCGCCACGCTGTCGGCACGCAGCAGGTTGTAGGCCACGGGCAGCGCGAGCAGTTGCGTCACGACGGCCGGGCCCCGGCTCCAGCT
>DASTDN010000426.1:0-12545 GCA_035710365.1 Streptomyces sp.
TCGTACTCGGCGCCGAGCTCGCGGGCCAGGTCGCGGGTGGAGCGGCCGATGAGGCGGGGGATCTCGCGGGCGTCGAAGTTGACGAGTCCGCGGGCGACGGCCCGGCCGTGCGTGTCGCGCAGCTCGACCGGGTCGCCCGCGCTGAACTCGCCCTCGACGGACGCGATCCCGGCGGGCAGCAGCGAGGTGCGGCGCTCCACGACCGCGCGCACGGCGCCGTCGTCGAGGGTGAGCGAGCCCTGCGGGGTGGAGGCGTGCTGGAGCCACAGCAGCCGGTCGGCGGAGCGCTTGCCGGTGGAGTGGAAGTAGGTGCCGGTGTCGTTGCCCGCGAGGGCGTCGGCGGCGCTGACGGCACTGGTCAGGACGACGGGGATGCCGGCGGCCGCGGCGATCCGGGCGGCCTCGACCTTGGTGACCATGCCGCCGGTGCCGACGCCGGCCCGGCCCGTGCTGCCGATCTCGACGTCCGCGAGGTCCTCGGGGCCGCGCACCTCGGCGAGCCGGGAGGTACCGGGGCGGCCGGGGTCGCCGTCGTACAGGCCGTCCACGTCGGACAGCAGCACCAGCAGGTCGGCGCGGACGAGGTGGGCGACGAGCGCGGCGAGCCGGTCGTTGTCGCCGAAGCGGATCTCGTCGGTGGCGACGGTGTCGTTCTCGTTGACGACCGGGAAAGCGCCCATCGCGAGGAGCTTGTCGAGGGTGCGCGAGGCGTTGCGGTGGTGGGAGCGGCGGCTCATGTCGTCGGACGTGAGCAGGACCTGCCCGACACGGACGCCGTAGCGGGCGAAGGAGGCGGTGTAGCGGGCCACCAGCAGGCCCTGTCCGACGCTGGCGGCGGCCTGCTGGCGGGCGAGGTCCGTGGGCCGGCGCCGCAGCCCCAGCGGGGCGAGACCGGCCGCGATGGCGCCGGAGGAGACGAGCACGATCTCGCGCTCTCCCCCGCTGCGCACCCGGGCGAGCACGTCGACCAGCGCGTCGACCCGGTCGGCGTCCAGTCCGCCCGACGCGGTGGTCAGCGACGAGGAGCCCACCTTGACGACGATCCTGCGGGCCTCACTCACGCCCTGCCTTGCCCCTGCCACCCGGCCTCTTTCCCCTCGTGCGCGTTCGTGCCCCGCCGGGCAATCTACGCGAGGGGCGCCCCGCACCGCGCGCCGGTCCACGCTCCGGGACGCGGTACGTGAGGGGACGGTCGCTCGCCGCACAAGGCGAAAAGGTTGTACGGGTGACCCGTAGAAACACATGGCGGGTGCATCTACGTTTGACGGCGTGTCACCGACAAGTCGCGAAGTCAGCCCCACACCGGCCCGTAAGCGCGTTCTGCTGCGCTCGGGGAAGAGCCCGTACGACGTCGTTCCGGTGGAGGAGGCCCTTCACCGTGACGTGATCGCCACCAACTCGGGCAACCTGATCTTCAGCGACGCCGCGCACAAGATCCTCCAGACGCCCGGCACCGAGGTCGTCTCCAACGGCATCCGCACCGACGTCGCGGCGGCGGGGCGCATCAACGAGGAGTACGACGCGTTCGTCGTGCCGCTCGCCAACGCCTTCCGCCCCTCCTTCGAACCGCAGCTCAAACGGCTCACACGGCTGATCGGCCGGCTGCGGATACCCGTCGTCGTGCTGGGCGTGGGCGCGCAGACCGGGCTGGACTACGACCCGGCGCGGCTGAAGCCCATGGAGCCGGCCGTGCGGGCGTTCGTCTCCGCGGTGCTCGACCGCAGCGCGTCGATCGGGGTGCGCGGCGAGTTCACCGAGCAGTACCTGAAGGACATGGGCTTCCGGGACGTCGAGCTCATCGGCTGCCCGTCGCTGTTCCTGTACGGCAAGGACCTCACCGTCGACAAGGGGGTCCCGGAGCTCACCGCCGAGGCCCGCGTCGCCGTCAACGCCTCGCACAACGCCGTGCAGAAGCAGGGCATGGGGAAGATCATCGAGAGGGCCCACGCCCGCTACCCGAACCTGCGGTACATCGGCCAGAACCTCAGCGACGCGCGGCAGCTGCACTGGCGGGACCTGTCCGACCCGAACGCGCGCGTGACGGCGATGCCCACCCACCCCGGCCACCCGATGTACCGGGAGGACAAGGTCCGCCTCTACATCGACCCCGTGACCTGGATCGACGACCTGCGCGCCTTCGACTACTCCTTCGGCTCCCGCATCCACGGCAACATCGCGGCGCTGCTGGCCGGCACGCCCGCGACGGTGCTGTGCGGCGACTCGCGCACGCTGGAGCTGTGCCGCTACTTCGAGATCCCGCACCGGCGGCTCGACCGGCTGTCCGGGGACGGCGACGCCGATCCGGCCCGGCTGTACGAGGAGGCCGACTTCGGCGCGCTCACCGGCAACCACGCCCGGCGCTTCGAACGGTTCACCGCGTTCCTGGACCGCAACGGCCTGGAGAACACCTTCACCCACGGGGACTGCGGCGCGGCCTTCGACGAACGTGTGCGGTCGCTCACGTTCCCGCCCGGCGTCCGGCCCTTCAACGACACCGGCGCCGAGGCGCTCGGCGCGCGCTTCGGCTTCCTGAACAGCAGACTCGCGGAGCTGTCGGCGGACAACACGAAACTGAGGCGGGAGCTGGCGCTGGCCAGGAGCGGCGCGGGGGCCGGGGCGGCGGCACCGGCGACGACGTCGGTGTACCGCAAGGCACGCCGCGCGGTCGGCCGCCCGCTGCGGCGCGCGCTGCGGGCAGGGCGCTCGTAGGCCGCCCGCCCGGCGCCCGCCCGGCGGCGGGAGGGCGCCCCTCGTCGCCCCGTACGGGAGGATGCTCGTAGGCTGTCCCTCGCACAGGGGTCGGCACTCCCGGAAGTGAGGGAGAACACCGCCCCCGACCGCCCCAGGAGCCTCGTGCCAGTGGAGGGACGCCACCCGCAGGGTGCGGGGGGTGTGGAGGGAGTGGAACCGGGTCGATCCAGAGCCGTAAACTCCGCGACACCTCCCGGGCATGTACACGCGCGTGTCGTCCGAAGGCCGGCCGGCGTTAACCCTGGAGCACGTCTCGCGACGACCCTGGAGTTTCCGCAGTGCCCCTACCCTCAGTCCGCCGGCGTCCCGGACGCCGGACCTCGATAGCCGGGACGTCCCCGGCGCCCGCCCGCACCAGGAGGCGACGGCTGCCCAGCGGCCAGACCCTCGCCAAACTGCTCCTCGCGGCCGTCCCGGCCGCGGCCTTCGCCGCGCAGGCGGTGGCAGCCCTCCTGCCCCACATGGTGCTGCTGGTGGCCGCGACCGTCGCGTCCCTCGCGGTCGAGGGCATCCTGTACCGCTGGCAACGCGGCATGCTGTCGCTGTTCGCCAAGGTCCACCTGGACGCCACCGTCCGCCACGTCCTGCGCGACCTGCTCCTGGTGATCGGCATGCTGCGCCTCGTCGAGCAGGGCCAGGAGAAGCGGTACGCGGCGCTCCTCACCGGCCTGCTGGTCTTCTACGGGCTGCACTGCGCCATTCAGGCGGTCTCCGTCGTGGTGCGCCGCACCCGCACGCTGCCCGTCGTCACCCGCAACATCGACGCCTCGGCGCTGCGCCTGACCCCCGCCCCGAACCGCCTGCTGCGCCGCCCCGGTGAGCGGCTGCTGCTCTTCGGGCTGCCCGCTACCGCGGGGCTGCTGGGCACGGCCGCCGCCGAGTCCTCGCTCTACGCGGCGGCCGGTGTCGCGCTGTCCCTGCTGCTCGGGCTGGCGGGCCTCGTCGCCCTGATGGTGCGGCTGCTGCCGGGCCGCCGCCCGGCGGGCGAGCAGGAGGTGCTGGAGTGGTTCGACGCGTGGCTCGCGGAGTACCGCCCGACCGTCGGCCTGTACTTCTCCGGCGGCGCCTCCTCGGCCTACCAGGCCAACATGTGGCTGGACTCGATCGCCGAGCTGGACGGGCGGCCGATCATCGTGCTGCGCGAGCGGTTCATGGTGCAGAAGATCGCGGCGACCGACATCCCCGTCGTCTGCCTGCCGAAGGTCGCCACGCTGATGCGGCTGGAGCACTCCACGCTCCAGGTCCTCATCCACCCGTCGAACTCCGGCAAGACCTCGCAGGTCGTGCGCATCCCCACGATCCGCCACACCTTCGTCAACCACGGCGAGAGCGACAAGCTGTCCTCCTGCAACCCGTACGCGAAGGCGTACGACGAGGTGTGGGTGGCCGGTCCCGCGGCGCGCGAGCGGTACGCGATGGCCGAGGTCGGCGTCGAGGACAAGGACGTGGTGGAGATCGGCCGCCCGCAGCTCGACGCGGTGCTGCCGGCCGGCGCCGACGGCCGCGCCGCGGGTGACAGCCGTACCACCGTGCTGTACGCCCCGACCTGGGAGGGCTGGGACGGCAACCCCGGCAACACCTCGGTGGTCGAGGCCGGCGAGAACCTGGTGCGGGCGCTGCTCGCCGACCCGGGCGTGCGCCTGCTGTACAAGCCGCACCCGCTGACCGGTTCGGTCGATCCCCGCGCGGGCGCCGCCGACCTGCGCATCCGGGAGCTGATCCGCGCGGCGAACCGTGAGCTGACGGGCCCGCGGCCCGGTGCCGAGGCCCAGGCGGAGCTGGCGCGCCGCACGGAGGAGCTGGACCGGCTCACCGTGACCGCGTTCCCGGAGGGCTCCGACACCCTGGAGCGGATGCTGCTCCAGGGCGCGCCCGAGGCGGGTCGCGCGGACGCCGTGCTCCGGGCCACGGCCGCCTGGGAGGAGGCCTTCTGGGCGTCGCTGCCCGAGTGGGAGCACCAGATCGTCGTGGCCGCCCGGCCCGCGCTGTACTCCTGCTTCAACCGGGCCGACCTGCTGATCAGCGACGTCTCCAGCGTCATCAGCGACTTCCTGGCGAGCGGCAAGCCGTACGCGGTGGCGAACACCAGCGGCATGGAGGAGGTCGCCTTCCGCGCGGCCTTCCCGACGGTGGTCGCGGCGACCGTGCTCACGCCGGACGCCTCCGGGGTGCCCGCCCTGCTGGAGTCGGTCCGCAGGCCCGAGCTGGACGACCTGGCCGGTGAGCGTGCCGCGCTGAAGCTGCGGCTGCTGGGCCCGGCCGAACCGTCGTCGCAGGAACGGTTCAACGCGGCCGTCCAGGCGCTGTGCGCCAAGGCCCTGGACCACCGGACGCGGATGGCGGCGCGCATGGCGGCGGACTTCCCCGGCCAGCGCCAGGAGATGACGCCACAGCGGCCGTCCCAGCCGGCGTGACGTCGTACACGCCCGGGGTGCCGTAGGTCCCCGGACCGCCAAGGGCTCGGGCCCCGGTGGATCTCTTAGGAGAGATCCACCGGGGCCCGAGCCCTTTCGTGCGGGCGGGCCGGTCCGCACGTCACGGGACGGAGCGGCGGCCCCGGGCGCCCGGTGCGGGCCGGTCAGCCCGCGGAGAGGTCCGTGTCGCCCGACGCCGTCACCCGCTGCACGGGCATCGCCTCGGCCAGCTCGCCGTCCGCCTCGGCGGCGGCCTGCCGGGGCGCCTGCCCGGCGTTGCGCGCGCAGGCCTTCAGCGCGAGGCGCTCGACGGCGGTGTTGAACCGGTCGACGGACTTCGGCTCGTCCGGGCCCAGCAGGTACCGCTTGAGCTGCTCGCGGTCCTCGGAGAGCGCGTCGGCGGCCGGGTCCCGGACCGCCGCCAGCAGCGCGTCGAGCTCGGTGGCGCCGTTGGAGAGGATCACGGCGGCGCGTACCGCGGTGTTCTGCCGCCTGAACTCCTCGGCGCCCAGTCCGGCGGAGTCCGTGACCGCGTACGGCTTGCCGCTGGCGATGAAGTCGGACACCACGCTGGAGATGTCGGAGACCATCGCGTCGGACACGTTGAAGCAGTCGTACAGGCGCGGCTCGGCGCCCGTGACGACGCGGTGCTCCCAGGCGGGGAAGGAACGCCAGTAGGCGTCGTTCCACGCGGCGCGCAGCCGGGCGGTCTCCTCGTGGCGGGCGACGTCCAGCATGCCGTCCCGGGAGGCCTCGGCCTCGTCGCTCTTCTCCGCGGCGCCGGTCAGCCCGGCGAGGCGGGACTCGGTGCGGGCCAGCTCCGCGCGGGCGGCGGCCTCCCCGGCCGGGTCGGTGGTGAAGCGCGGGTCGGCGGCCCGCGCGGCGGCGGCCCCCGTGACGAGGTCCGTGATCCGTTCGTGCGCGGCCTTGGCGAGGGGGCTGCGGGTGCCGGTGAACGGGTGCGGCTTGTACAGGACGCGGACGGGCGGGTCGGCGGTCACCAGGCGCCGCACGATGTTCTCGCCGGCCAGCAGGATCGAGGTGTTGCCGGGGTTGTCGTCCCAGCCCTCCCAGGTCGGCGCGTACAGCACGGTCGGGCAGGGGCCGGTGGCGTCGGTCCGCCCGGTCCGGATGGGCGCGAGCTGCGGGCGGCCGACCTCCACGATGTCGTCGTCGCGGACGCCGACGTCGGCGATGGCGTAGCGGTCGCGGCCCGCCCGGCCCGCCGTCCACACCTCGTCGTAGACCTTGCTGTACGGGTTGACGCTGGCGATCTTGTCGCTGTCGCCGTGGCCGATGAAGACGTGCTTCATGGTGGGGACGCGCAGCAGGTGGATGTTCTTGCCGACGTTCGCCGCGTACAGCGCGACCCGTACCGTGGACAGGTCCATGTTCATCAGGTGCACCCCTCCGGGCACGCAGACGACGGGGACCGTGGTGGGCGCGAGGCTGCTCAGGATGACGCGCTCGCGCAGGACGATCAGCGGCCTGGTGTCGAGCTGCTCCATCGTCTCCAGCCACATGTTGACCTGGTACGCGGAGTCCTTGGAGCCGGAGAAGTACAGCACCGTCTCCGGCCGGTACACGGCCAGCCAGTCGTCGACCGCGGCGAGGACGGCCTCGGCGGGCGGCGGAGTCCGCCTGCGGCGGACGAACGGCACCAGGGCGGCGACGTACACCACCGTCAGCGCGAGGGTGACGCCGATGCCCACGAAGCCCGGCCCGGGCGTGTCCAGGCCCGCGGAGGTCACGATGCCGGCCACCGCGAACAGGTCGAGGTGGAGCACCTTCTCCGCCGAGCGGTGCAGCAGCCCGCGCCGCGGGGCGTCGGGGATGCGGATGCGGGCGGCCAGGTCGACGTTCCGGGTGGCGACCGGCATGCGGCGGCGGCTGCGGATCAGCGCGACCAGGGCGCCGTGCGGTGCCTGCAGGCCGTAGAAGGCGATGAAGCACGCTATGGCGCCGTAGTAGATCAGGTTGTCCGCGAGGGACAGCCGGGCCAGCAGCAGGATCAGCAGCAGTTGGCGGATGAGGAAGCGGATCGACAGACCGGCCCGCACCTTGCCGAGGCGGTTGACCAGGTAGCTGCCCCTGCGGTGCAGGTAGTGGTCGGCCAGGTACGTCACGGCCGCCGCCGCCGCGAAGGCGGGAACGCTCGGGAGGAGCGCGGCCAGCATGAGCGCCGGGAAGCCCAGCGTCATGAGGGCCGCGGCGGCCAGCTCGGACGCGCTGCCCACGCGGGCGACGCGAATAGCGGTGGATATCACGGAGAACCTGCTCTGAGAGGGGTGCCGGTTGTCTGGGCCGAGAAAGTCCGCGAGGGTCGGTGGACGCACCAGGAAATTCACGGGCTCAGGCCTCTGCGATTGCTCTCGAACGGGCATTCACAGAGGCCTGAATATCAGAAAGCTATTTGGCGCGGATTATGCCACGCCGTCCTGGCGGTCAAGAACTCCCGCCAGGGCCTGTTCGAATCCCGAGGCCTTGCCCGCCGCCGCCGTGGGGTCCTGCTGGCGGACGTCGATCACGTGCCCGGTCAGCTCGGACAGCAGCACGTCGAGCGAGGTGCGGGCCACGGCCTCGGAGGACAGCAGGCTGCCCCGGGGTTCCTGGCCGAAGGCCTTGGTGCGCATCGGGGTGGCGGTGCGCTCGGGGTTGACGCAGTTCACCCGGACGCCCTCGCCCGCCCACTCGTCCGAGAGCGCCTGGGTGAGGTTCACCATGGCGGCCTTGGTCGAGGAGTACAGGCTGTACTCGGCGCGGCCCCGGGTGTAGCTGCTGGAGGTGTAGAGCAGCAGTTGCCCCCGCGTCTCGGCGAGGTACTTGTAGGACGAACGGGCGATCTGCACGGGCGCCAGGTAGTTGACCCTGAGCGCCTCCTCGATGGTGGCGTTGTCGGTCTGGGCGAGCCTGCCGATGCGCAGCACGCCCGCGGTGTTGACGACGAAGTCGATGCGCCCGGTCTCGGCGTACGCCCTGGACAGCGCGTCGTCGACCTCCTCCGGGTTCTCCACGTGGGTGCCGGTGGTGGAGCGGCCCAGCGCGTACACCGTCGCGCCGTAGGACGCGGCGAGTTCGGCGATGTCCCTGCCGATGCCGTAGGAGCCGCCGAAGACGACCAGAGTCCTGCCGGTGAGCAGGTCGCGGTAGGCCTCCTCGCCGTTCTGCTCGGGCGTGGCCGTGGAGGCCAGCTGGAACAGCTTGTCGGCGATGAACACGTCGACGGGCTGGGTGACCTTCATGTTGTACTCGTCACCCGCGACGACGTGGATCGGCACGTCAGGCAGGTACTTGAGCACGACCGAGCAGTCGTCCGTGGCCTGGAAGTTGGGGTCGCCGGCGGCGACCTCGTAGGCGCGGCGGATCGTGGACAGCCTGAAAGCCTGCGGCGTCTGGCCGCGGCGCAGCCGGGAGCGGTCCGGGATCTCGGTGATGAACTCGCCGTCCTCGCCGTGCGTACGCGTGACGATGATGGTGTCCGCGGACGGGATGGCGACGTCGACGGCCTGGTAGCGGCCCAGCGCGGTGACGCAGTCGTCGATGACGCGCTGCGACAGCAGGGGGCGCACGGCGTCGTGGAAGAGGACGTTCAGGTCCTCGTCCTCGCCGAGGCCCTCGTGCAGGGCCGCGATGGCCCGCTCGGTGGTCTCGTTCCGTGTGGCACCGCCCTCGACGACCCGGGACACCTTCTTGAATCCGGCCTTGTCGACGATCTTTTCCACGTCGGGCACATAGCCCGGCGTCATCAGCACGATGACGTCGTCGATCGAGTCGGCTTTCTCGAAGGTGGCGAGGGTGTGCTCGATGACCGCCTTCCCCGCGATCTTCAGCAGTTGCTTCGGAATGGAAAGTCCCACGCGCTGGCCGGTGCCACCGGCCAGGATCACTGCCGTGGTTCGCGGCTTCGCTATGTACTGGGACACGGGTGACCTACCTCGGATGGACACGGAACCTCGAAATGGTCCCACTTGTGGTTACCGCAAAGCAAGGCGAGCGGCCTTCCTTGAAAAGGTGGGAGAGTCCTCTTCTCCATTCACCCTCCGATCATGCCGACTTCTCTCCCGGAACGGGTGCAGCCACCCCGTTAACTGCTGTGAGTAACTCCACAGGAGTAATGCTTCACACCCCCGGAACCGTACGCGCCTTTGGGTACCCGAATGCGACCCGCGCACGCCGCCGCATCGTGCCGAGCCTCAAGAAAGCACAGCTCAGAGCCCTGTTTGGCATTCTCGATGGCGTCGGGACCGGGCCCGTACGGGCCATCTCCGGCCGCCCCGGCGTCTCTTTCTCAGATGTTTTTCATCCGCATGACGGCACTGCCGCACAGGGGTAGGGAATGATGCCCGCGAAATCATTGTCATGGGATTCTTTGTTCCGGTGATGTGACAATGCGTTTTCCGCCGTGGGGGCGGTACGGGAAAAAGGGTGGAGGTGTCGGCGCCGCTTCCGGACGCTGCGCTCGTCCGCACTGCGGAGGGGGCGGACGCCGTTCTCAGCGGGCGATGCCCGGACCGCCCCGGGCGTCCGGTCCGGCGGCGCGCACGGCAACGATGTCGCGGAGCCGGCCGCCGGCCGTGCCGAGAGCGGGGTTCCCGCTGCGGACTCGGTGGCCGGGACCCTCGCCGGTGTGGCGTCCGGCGACGGACGGGCCTCGCCGGGCGCCCCGGACGGCCCCGGACGGGCACGCGTCACTGCCGTGGGCGGTGTGCCGGCGGGCCGTGCCGCCACCGGTGAAGTCGTCGTGCGGACCCGCGGCCGGGACGGGGCCCGCGTGCGCGGCGGGGACGACGGGGCCCGCCTGCGCGGCGAGCGGCACGGCGGCGACCGCCGGGGCACGCCGCTTCCACGGTCGCACGGGTGGCGGCGGGCTCAGGGCGTGAGGGGACTGCGGCGACAGGGACACGTCGGCTCCGGGGATCTGGACGGCGGTTGAGGCCGGGAACGCATCCCCGAACCGCCCTGTACGACTCGCCGCCCGGCCAGAGGGTTGCCCCCGGAGCCGCCGGGACTTCCCCCGCCGTTCATCCGGGGGCGCGCGGGGCGGGGCCCTGTCGCGGCTGCCCCGGCACGTCCGTCCTGGTCGTAAGGGGGCGAAGATCAGAAGGGATCGAAGCCGTCGAACTCCCGGTCCGCGTCGTCCCGCTCCGCCTGCCGGTCGCGGCGCCGCTGCGCCGCGGGCCGGGCGGCGTCCAGCCGGTGGTCCTCGCCGCGCCGCCCGAGCATCTCGGCACCGGCCATGACGGTCGGCTCCCAGTCGAAGACGACCGCGTTGTCCTCGGGACCGATCGCGACACCGTCGCCGGACCGGGCGCCGGCCTTGAGCAGCGCGTCCTCGACACCGAGCCGGTTGAGCCGGTCGGCGAGGTAGCCGACGGCCTCGTCGTTGTTGAAGTCGGTCTGGCGCACCCAGCGCTCGGGCTTCTCGCCGCGCACCCGGTACAGCCCGTCCTCCTCCAAGGTCACCGTGAAGCCGGTGTCGTCCACGGCCTTGGGCCGGATCACGATGCGGGTCGCCTCCTCCTTCGGCTTCGCGGCGCGCGCCCTGCCCACCAGGTCGCCGAGCGCGAACGACAGCTCCCTGAGCCCGATGTGCGCCACCGCCGACACCTCGAAGACCCGGTAGCCACGGGCTTCCAGGTCGGGCCGCACCATCTCGGCGAGGTCCTTGCCGTCCGGCACGTCGACCTTGTTCAGCACGACGATCCGGGGCCGCCGGTCGAGGCCGCCGTACTGCCGCAGCTCCTCCTCGATGACGTCGAGGTCGGAGACCGGGTCGCGCTCGGACTCCAGCGTGGCGGTGTCCAGCACGTGCACGAGGACGCTGCACCGCTCCACGTGCCGCAGGAACTCCAGGCCCAGGCCCTTGCCCTGGCTGGCACCCGGGATGAGCCCCGGCACGTCGGCGACGGTGTACACGGTCGAACCGGCCGTCACCACGCCGAGGTTCGGCACGAGCGTCGTGAAGGGGTAGTCGGCGATCTTCGGCTTGGCGGCGCTCAGCACCGAGATCAGCGACGACTTGCCGGCGCTCGGGTAGCCGACGAGGGCCACGTCCGCGACGGTCTTCAGCTCCAGCACGATGTCCTGGAGGTCCCCGGGCTCACCGAGCAGCGCGAAGCCGGGCGCCTTGCGGCGCGCGGAGGCCAGCGCCGCGTTGCCGAGCCCGCCCCTGCCGCCCTGCGCGGCGACGTACGAGGTGCCGTGGCCGACGAGGTCCGCCAGGACGTTGCCCGCCCCGTCGAGGACGACCGTGCCGTCCGGCACCGGCAGGACGAGGTCCTGGCCGTCCTTGCCGGAGCGGTTGCCGCCCTCGCCGGGCTTGCCGTTGGTGGCCTTGCGGTGCGGGGAGTGGTGGTAGTCCAGCAGCGTCGTGACGGACTGGTCCACGGTGAGGATCACGTCGCCGCCCCGGCCGCCGTTGCCGCCGTCCGGGCCGCCGAGCGGCTTGAACTTCTCGCGGTGGACGGAGGCACAGCCGTGGCCCCCGTTACCCGCGGCGACATGCAGCTCGACGCGGTCCACGAAGGTGGTCATGGGATGTGCCTCCAGTTACGTATTACGTACGCGATGTCTTACGTGAATGCTTCCAGGGTGCCGCGCCGAGGAAGGCGCCGGCGGATGTCCCCCGGGGCTGCGCGCGATGGTGCGGGAAGAACCGCTCGCGAAGGGGGAGAACACGCGAAAGGCGGACCCACTTCCCGGGAGGGAAGTGAGGTCCGCCTCGCGAAAGCCTCCGGTCAGGCGACCGGAACGATGTTCACGACCTTGCGGCCACGGCTGGTGCCGAACTCCACCGCACCGGCCTGCAGCGCGAACAGCGTGTCGTCGCCGCCGCGGCCGACGCCCGCGCCGGGGTGGAAGTGGGTGCCGCGCTGGCGGACCAGGATCTCGCCCGCGTTGACGACCTGACCGCCGAAGCGCTTCACGCCGAGGCGCTGAGCGTTGGAGTCACGACCGTTACGGGTGGACGATGCGCCCTTCTTGTGTGCCATCTCTCCTCAGTCCCTTACTTCGCAGCCGCGGGGATCTCAGTGACCTTGATCGCCGTGTACTGCTGGCGGTGGCCCTGACGACGGCGGTAGCCGGTCTTGTTCTTGTAGCGCAGAATGTCGATCTTCTGGCCCTTGTGGTGGTCCACGACCTCGGCCTGGACCTTGATGCCGGCCAGCACCCACGGGTCGCTGGTCACAGCGTCGCCGTCGACAACGAGCAGGGTCGAGAGCTCGACCGTGTCGCCAACCTTGGCAGTGGAAATCTTGTCAACCTCAACGATGTCGCCGACAGCAACCTTGTGCTGGCGACCACCGCTGCGCACGATGGCGTACACGCGGATCTCACTCTCTCGCTCGGGAACGGCACCCCCGCAGTCCAGCCACCCGA
>DASTDN010000427.1:0-8157 GCA_035710365.1 Streptomyces sp.
TGGGCTCCCTCCTCGGCGAGCGAAAGTGCGGGCCGAGTGCCCCCGCGGCGCCGCTCCCATGCGCCGTCCGCCGGGCCGGGCCCGGCGGACGGCGGGCGCCTCACGCGCCCAGCGCCCGCGCCACCGTGTGGATCAGCAGCCCCGCCAGCGCCCCCACCACCGTGCCGTTGATCCGGATGAACTGCAGGTCACGGCCGATGTGGGCCTCGATCTTCCGGGTGGTGTGCTCGGCGTCCCAGCCGGCCACCGTGTCCGTGATCAGCGACGTGATCTCCTGCCGGTAGGTCGTCACCACGTACGCCGCGGCGCCCTCCGCCCAGCCGTCGACCTTGCCCTGCACCTTCGGGTCGGTGGCCATGCGCGCGCCCAGCGACAGCAGCGACGCCCGCACCCGCAGCCGCAGCTCGCTGCGTTCGTCCTCGGCCGCCGCCACGATCATGGACCGTACGGCCGTCCAGGCGGACGCGATCAGATCCTGGACCTCGCCCCGGCCCAGCACCTCCGCCTTGAGGCGCTCGACCCGCGCGCGGGTGTCCGTGTCGGACTGGAGGTCGGCGGCGAAGTCCCGCAGGAAGCGGTCCAGGGCGCCGCGCGCCGGGTGGGCGGGTGTGTCGCGCATCTCGGTGACGAAGCGCAGGAGTTCCTTGTAGACGCGCTCACCGACCTTGCGGTCCACGAACCGCGGCGTCCAGCCGGGCGCGCCGCCCTGCACGGCGTCCATCACGGAGTCGCTGTGCACGACGAGCCAGTCGTGGGCGCGGGCCACGACCAGGTCGACGGCGCGCCGGTGACCGCCGTCGGCGACGATCCGCTCCAGCATCTTGCCCATGCCGGGCGCGATCTCCTGGGCGCCCGCGCGGCGCGTGATCGCCTCCCCCACCACCGCCTGCACGTCGGCGTCGCGCAGCACGGTCAGCGCGCCCCGCAGGGCCGTGGACAGCTCGGCCGTGACCCGGTCGGCGTGCTCGGGCCGGGCCAGCCAGGCACCCAGCCGGCTGCCGATGCCGACGGCCCGCAGCCGCTGCCGTACGACGTCCTGGGAGAGGAAGTTCTCGCCGACGAACTCGCCGAGCGAGACGCCCAGTTGGTCCTTCTTGGTGGGGATGATCGCGGTGTGCGGGATGGGCAGGCCGAGCGGGCGGCGGAACAGGGCCGTCACCGCGAACCAGTCGGCGAGCGCGCCGACCATGCCCGCCTCGGCCGCCGCCGCGACGTACGACGCCCAGGCCCCGGCGCCCGCGTGCGAGGCCCACTCGGCGAGGGCGTACACCAGGGCGACGAACAGCAGCAGGCCCGTCGCGGTGAGTTTCATGCGGCGCACACCGCGCCGCTTCTCCTCGTCGGCCGGGCTGAACGCCGTCATCGCGCGCGCGGCCGGGGCCGGGGCGCCGCCGCCCGCGTCCGCGTCCTCGTCCGGCCGACGGCTTCCCGGGGGCACGTCCGCCGCGCCCCGCCCTTCCCGTCCGGTCCGCTCCATCGGCTCCATCCCTCCGGTGGTACCCCTTTCCGGGGCCACCCCTCCTGCGACCGCCCCGCCGGGGCCGCCATTGCGGTGATCCCGCACACAATTGTCCCTTCCTGACCGACTCCCGGAACGGAACAGGAGTTCCCTGCGTCTGTTCGGAGGGGGAAATGGGGCGGGGTGCCGCCAACTCCCTGCGGGCCCATGGCGCATCATGGGCACATCAGATCGGAGCCCGGGGCTCCCGTCGCCCGAGGAGAACAGCACCAGCATGACCCGGCGTCACGGATACGCCCTGCTCGCCGCGATCGTCGCGCTGATCGTGGCCCTTTCCGCCGCCATATACGTCGGGGTCGCGTCCGACGACGGCGGCGACAGCGCCGGCCACGTGGCCGAGGGCCGCCCCCCGCGCAACTCCGCCGCGCCCGCGTCCACCGGCACGTGGGTCGGCACCTGGTCCGCGTCGCCCGCCGGTGCCGAGCCGGGCACGGAGACCACGGGCCTCGCCGGCCGCTCCGTCCGCAACGTCGTGCACACGACCGTCGGCGGCACCGGCGCCCGCATCACCCTCTCCAACCTCTACGGGCAGGCGCCGCTCACCATCACGCACGCGTCGATCGCCGTCGCCGCCGGGCCGGGCACCCCGGCCGCCGCGGCCGGCACCATGCGGCGCCTCACCTTCGCGGGCGGCGCCACCGCCGTGGTCGTCCCGGCCGGCGGACAGGTGATGAGCGACGCCGTCCGCCTCGCCGTCCCGCACGACAGCGACATCCTCGTCACCACGTACTCCCCCACCCCGTCCGGCCCGGTCACCCACCACCCGCACGCCCGGCAGATCTCCTACGCCGCCCAGGGCGACCGCACCGAGGACACGGCGGCGACCGCGTTCGCCGAGCAGATTCCTTCCTGGCGCTACCTCACCGCGCTGGACGTGCTGAGCCACGAGGCAGGCGGCACGGTCGTCGTCCTCGGCGACTCCCTCACCGACGGCATCAGCTCCACCCCGAACGCCAACGCCCGCTGGACGGACGTCCTCGCCGACCGGCTGCGCGAGGCCGCCGCCTCCGGCGCGAACGTGCCGCGCTACGGCGTCGTCAACCAGGGCATCAGCGGCAACCGCGTCCTCACCGACGGCCTCGGCCGCCCCGCCGACAACCCCAGCGGCCTGAACCGCTTCACCCGCGACGTCCTGGGCCGCACGAACGTCAAGGTCGTCGTCATGGCCCTCGGCGTCAACGACATCCTGCGCAACCCGCAGCTCGCCGACCCGCGGGAGATCACCGACGGGCTGCGCACGATGGTCGGGCAGGCCCACGCGCGCGGCGTGAAGGTCGTCGGGGCGACCCTGATGCCCTTCCAGGGGCACCGCGGGTACACCCCGCAGCGCGAGACCGTGCGGCAGCGGGTCAACGCCGAGATCCGCGCGGGCCGCGTCTTCGACACCGTCGTCGACTTCGACGCGGCGCTGCGCGACCCGTACGACCCGCGCCGCCTGCGCTCGCAGTACGACGCGGGCGACCACCTCCACCCGAGTGACGCGGGCTACGCGCGCATGGCCGAGTCCTTCGACCTGGACAGCCTGAAGGGCGCTGCACCGGCCCAGCTCTGAACGCCGGACGGACGGAGCCAGCACGCCGGGCCGAGGCAGGCGCGGCGGGGCCGAGGCGGGTCCGGCGGGCCGAATCGGGCCCGGCTGGGCTGCCGACCCGGAGCGCGACGCGACGCCCCGCCGAGCCACGCACGCCGGGCGACGCCCCGCCCCGCCGAGCCCAACACGCCGCGCCGGCCGAGCCAGGCGCGTTCCCACCGGAACCGGCCGCCCCCCCCTACCGCCCGTGGCCCCCGTGCCCGCCCCGGTGGCCATGACCGTGCCCTCGGCCCCGGTCGCGGTCGGCCCGGTTCTCCGGCAGCGGGTCGCGGGTGGCGTCCAGCATCCGGCGGTGCGCGTCGTACGAGTCGAGGGCGTCGTCGTGGGCGGCTTCCCGCAGCTCTCCGCGCTCCCGGTCCCGCCGCTGCTCGCGCTCCAGCCGCTCCCGGCGGCGCTCCTCCTTCAGTCGCCGCCGCTCGGCCTTCGTCTCCTTGCGGTCCACGCCCACGCCGCCCCAGAACGCGAACCCGCCGATGATCACGCGGGGTGCCCCCGGGTCACCGGCCACACCCGACTCGCGCTGGTCGAAGCCGCCCATGACGCCGAGGCCGCGCACCACGACCTCCACCCCCGGCGGCACGGTCACATGCACCCCGCCCATGATCGTCACGCACGTGATCCGCACCTCGCGGGCCGCGAAGTCCGCCTCGCGCAGATCCAGTTCGCCGCCGCCCATGAACGTGAAGCAGGTCATCCGCCCCGGCACCGTCCACGCCCCCTGGCGCCGGAACCCGGACAGCACGCCGAAGGCCCTGCGGGACACCCGGCCGCCCCCGTCACCGACGATCCGGCCCGCCCAGCCCCGTACGCCCGCGGCGTCCCCGGACAGGGCGACGGACGGCGGTGTCACGCCCGGCGCCGGCAGGTCGCGCGTCAGGGGCGCCAGCTCCCCGTAGGTGCGCGCCGCGTACGTCGCCTCCAGCCGCTCCTCGAACTCCGCCATGTCGAGACGGCCCTCGGCGAGGGCGTCCCGCAGGATTTCGGCGACCCGTTCACGGTCGGTGTCGGAGGCACGCAGCTCTGGGGCATCGTCGCTCATGACAGCAGCCTACGAGGTCCCCGGGCCCGGCGCTCCGGGCTCCCCGGCCTCCCCGCCCGCCACGACACCGGCCACGCCGCCCGGGTCTCCGGCAGCGCCCGCCCGCCCCGTGCCGACAGCGCGGCTGCCGTACTCCGCCCGGCCCGCGTACATCCGCGCGATCACCGACTCGATGTCCGGCTCCCGCACCGAGAGGTCGACCAGCGGATACCGCGCCGCGATGCCCGCGACCAGCGGCGCCGCCGACTCCGACGCCGGGAACGCCAGCCACTGCCGGGGGCCGTCCACCCGGACCACCCGGGCGGGCGCCGGCACCTCGACGGGCGGCAGCTCCCGCGCCAGGTCCACCACCAGGGTCCGCTCGCTGCCGTCCGCCTCGTGCAGACCGGTCAGCGCGCCGTCGTACATCAGCCGGCCGTGGTCGATGACCATCACCCGCGAACACAACTGCTCGATGTCCTGCAGGTCGTGCGTGGTCAGCAGCACGGTCGTGCCGCGCTCGGCGTTCAACTCCCGCAGGAAACCCCGCACCTTCGCCTTCGACACGACGTCCAGGCCGATGGTCGGCTCGTCCAGGTACAGCACCTCCGGGTCGTGCAGCAGCGCCGCCGCGATGTCGCCGCGCATCCGCTGCCCGAGCGACAACTGCCGCACCGGCACGTCCAGCAGCTCGGCGAGGCCCAGGAGTTCGACGCACCGGTCGAGGTTCTCCCGGTACCGCCCGTCCGGGATGCGGTACATGCGGTGCGCCAGCCGGTACGAGTCGATCAGCGGCAGGTCCCACCACAGCGTCGTCCGCTGCCCGAACACCACCCCGATGCGGTGCGCCAGCCGCGTACGCTCCCGGGACGGGTCGATGCCCGCGACCCGCAGCCGGCCGGCGCTCGGCGTGAGGATGCCCGTGAGCATCTTGATCGTGGTGGACTTCCCCGCGCCGTTCGGGCCGATGTAGCCCACCATCTCGCCGCGCGCCACGGTGAACGACAGCGAGTCCACGGCCCGCACCTCACGCCGCTCCCGCTTGAGGAACCCGGTCTTCCGGCGCACCTCGAAGACCTTCTCGATCCGGTCCAGCTCGATCAGCGCCCGCTCCGCCATCCTCAACTCCCCGTACTCCGGTACGACCCGAGGCCCGCCCGCCACGCCAGGCCCGCGAGCACACAGCACACCAGCGCCACCGGCGGCGACGCGAACGCCGCCCACCCCGGCAGCTCCAGCGGATACGGCCGGCCCAGCACGCGGCAGGCCGGCACCCAGTTCACGAAGGCCAGCGGCAGCACGAACGTCACCCCGCGCACGAAATCCCGGCCGAACACCGTCGGCGGATACTGCAACAGCGTCGTCCCGCCGTACGTGAACGCGTTCTGCACCTCGGCCGCGTCCTGCACCACGATCTGGAAGGCCGCGCCCGCCACGAACACCGCGCAGAAGATCACCGCCCCGCTGACCAGCATCACCGGCACCAGCAGCGCCTTCTCCGCACTCCAGTCGACGTCCACCGACACCAGCGCCCAGCCCAGCACCACCGCGCCCTGCGTGACCCGGCCGAGCCGGCGCAGCGCGAAACGGTCCGCGCCGATCTGCGCGAGCACCGGCGCGGGCCGCACCAGCAGCGTGTCGAAGGAACCGTCACGGATACGCGCACCGAGCACGTCCATCGACCCGAGCACCAGATCCGCCACCCCGAACGACGTCACCGACAGCCCGTACAGGAACGCGATCTCCGGCAGCGACCAGCCGCCCAGCGCGTCCACCTGCGAGAACATCAACAGGATCCCGACGAAGTCCAGGCCCGTCATCAGCAGGTTGCCGCACACCGTGACGGCGAAGGACGTGCGGTACGTCATCGCGGACCGCACCCACATGCCGGCGATCAGCCGGTAGGCCCGCAGCCCCTCCCGCAGCCGGCCCCTCTCAGCCACCCTGCACCACCACCCGCCGCGTCGCCGCCGACTGCACGAGCCGCCCCGCCGCCAGCAGCACCACCGCCCACAGCGCCTGGAACCCCCACGCCCGCAGCGCGCTGGTCTCCCCCATCAGCACGTCCGCCGGCATCTGCAGCTGCGCCGCCCACGGCAGCAGCCGGACGAACTCGCCGAGCCCGCCGGGAAACGCGTTCAGCGGCAGCACCATGCCCGAGAAGAACACGCCCGTGATCATCACGACCTGGCCGACCCCCGTACCGTCCAGCAGCCAGAACACACTCAGCGCCGCCAGGTAGCGGATCGCGAAACCGACCACCGCCGCCAGTGCCAACGCCACCAGGAACGCCGCCCACCTGACGACGTCGCCCGGCAACGCCATCGGGAAGAACACCGCGCCGAACGCGAACGGGACCACCCCCCGCCCCAGGACCTGGAAGCCCGCCCGTCCCAAGTCGCTCGCGAGCCACCACAGTTGGAGATCGGCCGGCCGGTACAGGTCCACCGCGATCTCACCCGTACGGATCCGGCCCATGAGATCCTTCTCGGCACCACCGCCCTGCAGGGCCAGCGCCGCGTACAGGCACTGGCCCAGCCACACGTACGTCACGGCCTGCGCCTGGTCGTAGCCGCCCAGATGCGGCTTCTCGTCCCACAGCGCCAAGTACGTGTACACCAGAATCAGTCCGAAAACCGTGTTGGTGAACACCCCCGCCGCCGTGGCCGCACGATACGTCGCGTACCGTCTGAAAGCCCCCGCCGCGACGGCCGCGTACAACCGTCCCGAGCCCACACCCGTCACCCTCTTCGCCGAACGGCACACAAGCGGATGAGCCTAGGCCCCCGGCGACCGGGTGGACCAACGGATTTTCCGCGTGTACCCGGGCCCGGGAACGGAACGCCCGGTGCAAGAGTCTTCACCAGTGGGCGCCCAGCGGGGCGACGAGGCGAAACAGGAGTCCGTGCACGACATGAGCGACGAGCCGCAGCCCCAGCAGCCGACCCCGGGCTTGGCAGCACAGCCGGACGAGCCGCCGGCCGGCCCCGATGGGGGCGGGCCCAAGCGGCCCCGCCGCACCGGCTGGCGCCGGCTGATCCCCACCTGGCGCATGGTCCTCGGCACCTTCCTCGTCGCGCTCCTGCTGGTCATCGGCGCCTTCTTCCTCGGCTACTCGATGGTCAAGATCCCCCCGGCCAACGCCCTCGCCACCAAGCAGTCCAACGTCTACCTCTACGCCGACGGCAGCCAGCTCGCCCGGGACGGCGAGATCAACCGCGAGAACGTCACGCTCGCCCAGGTCTCCAAGGACGCCCAGCACGCCGTACTCGCCGCCGAGGACCGCGACTTCTACTCCGAGTCCGCCATCGACCCCAAGGCCATGCTGCGCGCCGCCTGGAACACCGCCACCGGCAAGGGCAAGCAGTCCGGTTCGACGATCACCCAGCAGTACGTGAAGAACTACTACCTCGCCCAGGAACAGACCCTGACCCGCAAGGCGAAGGAGTTCTTCATCTCCATCAAGCTGGACCGCACCGAGACCAAGGGCCAGATCCTGGAGGGCTACCTCAACACCAGCTACTTCGGCCGCAACGCCTACGGCATCCAGGCCGCCGCCCAGGCCTACTACGGCGTCGACGCCGCCGACCTCGACCCGGCCCGCGGCGCCTACCTCGCCGCCCTGCTCAACGCCCCCAGCGAGTACGACATCGTCGCCCGCCCGGAGAACCGGCCCGCCGCCGAGGCCCGCTGGAAGTACGTCCTGGACGGCATGGTCAAGGAAGGCTGGCTCGACAGCACGGAACGGGCCGCCATGAAGTTCCCCGTACCGCGGGAGACCACCGTCTCCGCCGGCCTGTCCGGACAGCGCGGCTACGTCGTCCGCGTCGTCCGCGACTACCTCATCCAGAACAAGGTCGTCGAAGAGGCCGCGCTCGACGCCGGCGGCTACCGCATCACGACGACCCTGCACAAGGACAAGCAGGACGCCTTCGTGAAGGCCGTCAACGACAAGCTGATCGACAAGCTCGACAAGAAGCACAACCGCGTCGACCGCTACGTCCGCGCCGGCGGCGCCTCCATCGACCC
>DASTDN010000428.1:0-3871 GCA_035710365.1 Streptomyces sp.
CGCACGGCGACGACGCGTCGCGCCGGTCCCCGGCGGGCACGCCCTCCCCGGCCCACTCCCGGGGGCCCGCGGAGCCGGACGGGATGCCGGACCGGTCGGCGACGAGGGCGAGGGCCCGCCGCCCTGCGACGGTGCCCCGCCGGTCGGAGAGGGCGCCGCGCAGCCCGATGGACGCCTCCAGTTCGGCGCGGGCCCGGTCGTAGTGGCCGCCGCACAGGGCGAGGACACCGAGTTCGTGGTGGAAGTAGGCCTGTTCGGCGACGTCCCCGGAGAGCCGGGCGGCCTCGGCGCCGGAGCGCAGCGCCCGCTCCCAGGATCCCCAGTCCAGTCCGGCCGCGAACGCGGGAGCAGACGTACGGGCCAGCCGGACGGCGACGCCGTCGTCGTCCCCGGTGGGGGCGAGCGGGGCGAGGACCCCGAGCGCCGCGAGGATCGCGCCGGCCTCCACGCACACGCGCGCGGGTGTGACCGAGGGGTGTCCGGCCCACCAGGCGTAGTGCCGGGCGACCGTACGGGCGCAGCCCTCGATGTCGTCGTCGAACCCGGCGGCCTCCAACTGGGTCTGCACCCCGGCGGCGAGCCGGTAGCGGGAGCCGACCGGGGAGAGCAGTCCGCAGGCGATGAGTTCACCGAGTGCGGCGTCGGCGCGGGTGTCGCCGACGAGGGCGGGCAGGTGGGACGGGTGGGGCATCTCGCCGCCGAGGGCGACCGCGAACCGCAGGGCCTCGCGGGCGGCGGAGCTCAGCCGGGAGGCGAGCAGCGGCGCGGGCGCGGCGGCCTCGCCGAGCGCGGGCAGGAGTATCTCGTCACCGGCGCCCGGCCAGACGTGCATGTCGTCGGGGCGGGTGCCGCCGAAGACACCGCCGTGCTCGTCCCCGGCCACGGTGTCGGCCCGCAGCTTGTCGCGCTGCCGCAGTACGGCTCCGGCCTGGACGAAGCGGAGCGGCAGGCCCTCGGACTCGAACCACAGGTCACCGGCCCAGTTGGACTCGTCCTCGGTGACGGACCGACCGAGGACCCGCTCCAGCAGGTCGAGTCCCGCGGCCCGGTCGAGGCCGGGGAGCGCGACCTCCTCGACGCCGGACTCGGGGGACGGGGAGGGCACGTCCGGGGTGGCCGACATCAGGACGGCGCACTCGGGCGTGGCCTCCAGCAGCGCGTCGAGTGCGGCGCCGCCGAACTCGACGCCGTCGATGACGACGACGGCGCCGATCTCCCGGACGTGGCCGAGCAGTTCGTCCCGGCCGGGGCGGTGCAGCGGCGCGTGGTGGACGGCGTGGAAGAGGTCGTGGAGCAGTTCGTCGGCGGTGCGGTGGTGGCCGTCGAGGCGGACGACGCCGTCGGGGGCGAGGTCGCCGCAGTCGTCGGCGACGACGTCGAGGAGCCGGCTGCGTCCGGAGCCGCCGGGGCCGGTCAGGCGTACGGAGCGGCCGCGGGCGAGGAACCGGACGAGCTGTTCGCGTTCGTCCTGGCGCTGCAGGAGGGGCGGCACGTTTCCCGGCGGGCCGGGCGGCACGGGCGGCCGGGCCGCGCGTTCCAGGGCGGTGCGCTCCGCGGCCGTGTACTTGCGGGGGGTGCCGAGCCGTTCGCCCCGGGGGCGTGCCTCGACCTCGCCGCCGTCGACGGGGTTGACGGTCAGCAGGTGCTCGCCCGCGATGACGCGCACGGTGCGGGCGAGGGCGGGCGCGTGCCGGGCGGGCTCCGGCGCGGAGGCTTTCCGGGGCTCGTGGCGGCGCGCGTTGCCGCGCGCGCCCGTTCGGGCACCTTCGCGGCCGGTGGCACCGTCGCGGCCTGTGGCACCGTCACGGGTGGCGGCACCGTCGCGGCCGTACTCCTGAGGTCCCCCGCTGTTCGGGTCCATAGGTTCAAGCCCCCAAAAAGGCGTCGTGTGCCGCAGAGCCCCTCCCGGCCGGCCTTGCCGCACACCGCGCTGTCGCTCTGGTCCGGGCCCGCTCGTGGGGTCACGAGGCAGCGGGCGTCCGAACACTAAACCTTCGCCGAGTGTCTCCGACAGCCCGGGGCCCGGCCCGTCCGAGACATCACGGTCGTACCGATTGACCCCGAGGTGACGTTTCGCCGGTCCCGGTGCGGGTCTCCCCCGCCGTACGCTTCACACCCGCCGGGCCGTCAGACACGGGGCAGGGAGTCCGCCGCGAGGCCGCCCTCGATCGCCAGGATGCGGTGCAGCCGGGTCGCCACGAGCAGACGCTGCATCTGGGGCGGTACGTCACGCAGCACCAGGCGTCGGCCGCAGCGGCCGGCTCTGCGGTGCACGCCCATGATGACGCCGAGACCGGTGGCGTCCCAGGACTCCAGCGCCGACAGGTCCAGCACCAGATCACCGCATCCGCCGTCGACCGCCGCGTGCAGGACCGTACGGGCGTCCGCCGCGCTGCGCACGTCGAGGCGGCCCTCGACGACCAGCTCGGCGTGGTCGCCCCTGATGTGCATATGCGCTCCCCGTGCGTGCGTACGGTGCTCCGTGGATGGTGATCCCAGTGTGGTGCCGGTGATGCAACCTCTGACGGGGTGGACCCGTCGGAGGTTGCAGTCTGTAAGCGAACCGATACCGAATTCACCCTGGGGTGTGACCCTCCCAGGGTTTCGACGGTGTCCGGCGCTTGACGTCCCGTCAGTGCTTGTAGAAGCCCTGCCCGCTCTTGCGCCCGATGTCACCGGCGTCAACCATCCGGCGCATCAGTTCCGGCGCGGCGAACTTCTCGTCCTGGGACTCGGTGTAGATGTTGGAGGTGGCGTGCAGCAGGATGTCGACGCCCGTGAGGTCGGCCGTGGCGAGCGGGCCCATCGCGTGGCCGAAGCCGAGCTTGCAGGCGATGTCGATGTCCTCGGCGCTGGCCACGCCCGACTCGTACAGTTTGGCCGCCTCGACGACGAGCGCGGAGATGAGACGGGTGGTGACGAAACCGGCGACGTCGCGGTTGACGACGATGCAGGTCTTGCCGACCGACTCGGCGAACTCCCGTGCCGTGGCGAGGGTTTCGTCGCTCGTCTTGTAGCCGCGTACCAGCTCGCACAACTGCATCATCGGCACCGGCGAGAAGAAGTGCGTGCCCACGACGCGCTCCGGGCGCTCCGTCACGGCCGCGATCTTGGTGATCGGGATGGCGGAGGTGTTGGAGGCGAGGACGGCGTCCTCACGGGTGATCTTGTCGAGGGTACGGAAGATGTCGTGCTTGACGTCGAGCTTCTCGAAGACGGCCTCCACGACGATGTCGGCGTCCGAGACGGCGTCGAGGTCGGTGGTGGTGGTGATGCGCGCGAGGGCGGCCTCGGCGTCCCGCGCCTCCATGCGTCCCTTGCCGACGAACTTGTCGTACGACGCCCGGATGCCGTCCGTGCCGCGCTTGAGCGCCTCGTCGGTGACGTCGCGCAGGACGACGTCCCAGCCCGCCTGTGCGGAGACCTGGGCGATGCCGGAACCCATGAGTCCGGCCCCGATGACGGCGAGCTTCCCTGCCACTTCGACTCCCCTGATACGCGCTGTCCGACTGTCTCTCGGCCGGACATTAGCGTCAGTGGGGCGCCGTGTGTCGGGGAAGTAACGCGCGTCACGTCTCACATGACGGACGTCACATCGGCGGCGGTGACGGCGGGGGAACCCGGCCCGCGCGCGGCCGACGGCGAGGGGCCGGGGTGCGCACCGGAGCGCGGCGCCCGGACCTGCGCGCGAAGGCCCGGTGGCGGGCCCCGGCCGGGCGCGACGCGCGGACGTACGGTGGAGCCGGGCGGCACCGTCTCCGAGGCGTCGCGGCTGCGGGCCCGCCGCTCCCCGTCACAACAGCCCCGGCAGACCGACGAGGTGACCGCGTGTCACCCGCCCGGCATCTCCCACCCGACGAAGGGGACTTCA